>JAOPWA010000354.1 GCA_025965915.1 Dactylosporangium sp.
TAGCACCGGTTTAGCACTCGCCCCCCGAAAGTGCAAGAGACCGGCACGTCCCGTGCACCAGCGTGTGCGGCTCGAATACCCGGTTGGACGGTCTGAAGCGCGGTTCTGTGCGAGGCGGAGTCCGACGTGACACCATGCTCGACGCCATGATCACCTCGCCGGTGTACCTGCGGCGCTCATCTGTGGCGGGATTGCCGGTCAAGCCCTTGGTGTAGTTGATCGGTTCCCGTTTTTCACTTCGTCGGATCCGGGGGCGGTAGTTGTTGCCCAGGGTGGAACGTCAAGTATTGCCCGGTGGCGGCTGGTGACGACGTTTCTCATCGGCACCCCGACGGCAGCAAATCGCAGCTGCTCCGCACGCCGCTTCGGTCAAGGCGTGGTGGCCCGCGCATCCGCCGAGCGGAAGATCATGCAGTCGTGTCAGTCAACCGGAACCTACCACCCGCGATCTCTTCAATACGTCTCAAGAGACTGAGCGTCAGCTCCTCCGGCTCGTGATCAGGTACGACGATCTCCGCCGTCGGTCCGGCATGACCTTGCACCCGTTTGCGGGGAACCGAACTCCTCGACCGGACCCTGATCGTGAACGGGCCCGGCTTCTCCACGCGCTCCGCGAGTACGAGACCTTCTACAACGAACACCGGCCCCACCGAGCGCTCCACGCCGCAGCACCCCTACGCCCGCTCCCCCAACCGATCACCGAACCGGACCGACTCGACCACCTCGACATCCGCAGACGCGATCGACTCGGCGGCATCCTCCATGAGTACCCACATGCCACTTGACCTGTATGGACGGGTTTTTCGGCACGTACACCCACACCCTGCTCGCATCTCTCAGCAGCCTCCGACGCGTCGTCGCCAGCCGCTGCCGTGGGGAGCAGATGGGGAGCACAAGATCGTCATGCCGTTCCTGTATGGAGCGCGCCGTCACCGCTCCCCCGCCTTATGACGCCGCCCACTCCGAGGTCGCTGTGCCGCCTCGGCCGGCCGGTCCTGCGTTGGGGATGCCGACCGAGGCGGCGACCAGGAGCGGGACTTGGCAGCGCACGTCACCAGTCAAGCCTGCGTTGACCTCCCGATCGGCCAACGCAACGGAGGCCTAGCCTTAGCTGGTCACCGGCTCACCCGGTACCGTGAAGAGCGGTTGCCACGGATCGTCCGGGCTGATCGGGTACTCGGTGGAGGGAGCGTCGCCCTTCGTCGACCACCGAGCCTGGTACGGCAGCCCGTCGAACAGCACGCGGTCCCCACGGGCGTAGACGGTCGCCGGGTTCCATATCGCGGTCACCCCGGTCACCGTCGGACTTGGCCGGGGAGCGGTCTCGGTCGGGCTCACCGGGCCGATCACCGACCACGGCGTGGGGTTGGAGGCGTCACCCGCCGCCCAGGGATCGACGCCCTGGTTCGCCCACTTCGCCTCGTAGACGACACCGCGCCAGACGACCTTGTACCCGCTCACGTACTGGGCAGTGAGACGCCATGCCGGGTACGGGCTTGTCCGGGGATCGTCGACGATCGGCTCCTGGTTCGGGATCGCGACGGACTCCCTGCCGGACGCGCCCACCGCGCTTCCGGGCAGCCCCGCGAAGACCGACGAGAAGGCCAGCGCCTCCTGGGCCACCCCGCTGCACGTATTGGAATGAACGACGACGTTGGTGAAGGTCCCACGGCATCTGGCGTCTCGGTTCAGGGACCACATCGACACCCTGCCGAGCCCCTTCTCGACGGCGAACGAGGCGAGCCCGCGCGCGTCGTCGAGGGTGAACCGCTCGGCATCCACGTCGTTCTGGCCGATCATCGGCGTGGCCCCGACCCTGGACCACACCTGCGGTGACGTGAGCTGCACCCCGAGCCGCAGGTAAAGGGCGGACAGCTGCTGGTGGGTCGACTCCAGCGCCCGAGTGGTCAACTCGAGCATGTCGGGGTCGGGGCCCTGCTTCGACCCGAAGTCCATCGTCATCACGTTGACACCGCGCAGCGAGACACCGCCCTCCAGCGTCGTCCGCACCGCGCCGAGCCCGTCGGCGGTCAGGCCGTCCGGCGTCACCGGCAGGGTCAGCCACACAGCCAGCGGCTGGCCCGCCGACTCCCGCTCGGCCTGCAGCGCCGCCAGGGCGAGTGCGCGCCGCCGCAACGACACCTGGTCCGCGACGGCCGTCCCCTCGATGTCCAGATCCAGGGTCTTTACGTCGTAGCGCCGCACCAGCTGCCGGTAGGCGTCGGTCAGCCGCGCCTGGTCGGTACAGGCCACGGCGAGCTCGGTGTTGCTCAGCCCGCCCACGCTGAGCATGATGTTTCCACCGGCGGAACGCAGCTGGTTGATCCGGCGGTCCAGCTCCAGGGAGGCCGCCGCCTCGTCAGGGCTGTACGCGCCACCCCAAGTGGGCGAGCATCCGTCCTTGGGATCGGCGACCACGAAGGCGAGGGCCACGTCGTTCGCCGGGTTCGCCTTCGGGTCCTGGAACTCGAATGTCGGGGTCAGCGTGACATCCACGTACGGCACGGCCCACGACTTCGCGGTCGGGCCGGCCGTGTTCCGCAGGTGCAGCACGGCGACGGTGCCGCCGGCACCGAGCCCGGCCAGCACCAGGACCAGAAACCCGAGCCTGAGCCACGACAGCCGCTCTACCGGGGCCTCTGGCTCCTGCCAGTCCGGGTCGGCAAGGGGATCGTGCTCCTGCCGCACGGACTGCTGGGTGACGCGGTCGGTGAGCATGGCAGCCCTCTCCTTCGTGGGTCGTCGGCGGGGCGCGACCCTTCTGCTCTCAGATCGGCAGGTTCCGCGACAACTGAAGCCCGGCGGCGGCAAAACCCTTAAGCCACGTCGCGAAGGCGCCGATGGGGAGGTTGGACGGGCACGGCGAGCCGCGCCGGCCTCGACGGGCGCGCAGGTGCGGCCGGTGTCGCATACCAGTGAAGGGCAACCGCATGCAGCGCAACTCGGTGGACCAGCGCAGGCCGGACGCCCAGCGCCAGTGGGGTGCCGACCGGCGGTCGGCACCCCACCCGCTGGTGCCGCCACCCGTCTCCGACGGCCGCATCGCCCGGGGGCGGCTTGCGATCGTGCTGACCATCACCGTCTGGGCCACCTACATCATCCGTACGGTGATCGAGCAGTTCATCGCCGGACATGCCAGCACCGCACGGCTGGCCATCGAGGCGATCGTGTACATGATCGTCGTCACCGGGCTCGCCGCCTCCGCGACGGCGTACCTGATCACCCGGATCGGCTTCTTCTACCGCAGCCGGGCGCATCACCGGGCGCCGCGGATCGTGCTGGACACGTTCCTGCAGAGGCAGACGCCGTCGGTGACGGTCCTCGTCCCGTCGTACCAGGAGGACGAACGCGTCATCCGCACGACCCTGCTCTCGGCGGCGTTGCAGGAGTACCCCGGCCTGCGGGTCGTGCTGCTCATCGACGACCCGCAGCAACCGCGGACCCGGGCCGCCCGCGACCTGCTGCTCGCTGCCCGGGCGCTGCCGGCCGCGATCGAGGCCGAGCTCGCCGGCCCCTACGCGCGGGTGCAGGCGGCGTACGAGCGGTTCGGCCTATCCCTCGACGAGCGCGACGAGCGCGCCATCGCCGCGGAGGACATGCGCGACCTCGCCGGCGAGTACCGGTTCGCCGCCGGCTGGCTCTACGGCCTGGGCCGCCGGCAGGAGATGGTCGACCACACCGACGTCTTCTTCGTCGAGCACATCCTGCACGCGCTCGCCGAGGACCTCGCCACGATGGCCGAGGCGCTGGAGCGTGGCGCCGACGAGGAGGCAGCCCTGCCGGTGGAGCGGCTCACCATGCTGTACCGCCGGCTGCTCGCCATCTTCGACGCCTCCCTGACGAGCTTCGAGCGCAAGCGGTACGTCTCGTTGTCGAGCGAGCCGAACAAGGCGATGAACCTCAACAGCTACATCGGCCTGATGGGCGGCAGTTACCAGGAGGTCAGCACCCCGCTGGGGGTGGCCCTCGTGCCGGCCGGGCCGGGGCAGGCCGAGCTGACAGTCCCCGACCCGGACTACGTCCTGACCCTGGACGCCGACAGTGTGCTGCTTCCGGAGTACTGCCTGCGGCTGGTGCACCTGCTCGAGCAGGGCGCCCACGAGCGGGACGCGGTGGCGCAGACGCCGTACAGCGCGTTCCCTGGCTCGGCGACCCGGATCGAGCGCATCTCCGGGGCCACGACCGACATCCAGCACATCGTCCACCAGGGGATGACGCACTACGACGCGACGTTCTGGGTCGGCGCCAACGCCGTGCTGCGCAAGAAGGCGCTGGACGAGATCCGCGAGGTCGCCTACGAGGGCGAGTGGGAGATCCGCCGCTACATCCAGGACCGGACCGTCATCGAGGACACCGAGTCGACGATCGACCTCGGGGTCCACGGCTGGTCGCTCTACAACTACCCGGAGCGCATGGCGTACAGCGCTACCCCGCCGGACTTCGGCTCGCTGTGCATCCAGCGCCAGCGGTGGGCGAACGGCGGCCTGCTCATCCTGTCCCGGTTGAAGGACCAGTTCCGGGCCCGGACAGCGCGGGGGAAGAAGAACCGGTTCGGTGAACTGTTCCTGCGGGTGAACTACATGGCCTCCATCTTCTGGAGTTCCGTGTCCCTCGTGGTCATGCTCGCGTACCCGTTCAACGCCGACCTGCTCAACCCGATCCTGCTGCTGGTGTCGGTGCCGTACTTCCTCATGATGAGCGCGGACCTGAAGGCCGTCGGCTACAAGCGCCTGGACGTGCTGCGCGTCTACGGTTTCAACCTGATCCTGCTGCCGGTCAACCTCTCCGGCAGCTTCGCCTCGATCCTGCAGCTGCTCACCGGAGAGAAGAGCGCGTTCAAGCGGACGCCGAAAGTCCGCAACCGGACCACCGTGGCCACCTCGTACCTGGTCGCACCGCTCGCTCTGATCGCCCTCTGCGCCTGGACGGCGGTCCGCGACGTGCAGCTGCACCAGTGGGACAACCTGGTTTTCGCCGGGATGAACCTGGTGCTGTCGACGTACGCGATGGTGGCGTTCGTCGGGGTGGGCAACACCGTGGTCGACCTGTTCACCCACCTGCGGAACTGGCTGTACCGCCCGGTGCAACCGAAGAAGCGCTCCCGCGGAACCGACAACGCCACGCGGCCGGCCCCGGCGACCCATTCTGAGGGCCGCGCGGTGGCACCGACCGGCGCGATCGGCGACTGGGCGTCGGTGCTGCACTACCGTTCCGGACGGGGCGCTTCCGGCCTGGTCGCGGTCCGGTCGACGCAGACGGCGGCCGCGGACCGATCCAGGCGCGAACCGCAGACCCCGCCGTCGCGGTCGAGCTCCTTCGAGGAGTTCACCTTCTTCACCGTCTTCCAGCCGATCTTCGAGCTGGAGTCCGGGGAGGTCGTCGGCTACGAGGCGCTCACCCGGTTCGCCGACGGCAGCAGCCCGCAGGGTGGACTGGAGGCCGCGCAGGCACAGGGCCTGCACATCGACCTCGATGCCGCCCTCATCCGCGCTGCCATGGCCTCCGCGAATGCCCTGCCGGAGGGCACGTGGCTGGCGGTCAACGTCTCCAGCGACCTGCTGCGGCGGCCGCGTGAGCTGGTACCGCTGCTGGCGGAGAGCTCCCGGCCCCTGGTGCTGGAGATCACCGAAGCCGACTGGACGGATCTCGACCACCTGCCCTCCGGGGTGCGGATCGCGGTCGACGACGCCGGTGCGGGGTACGACTCCCTGGCTCGGATGGAGTCGCTGAAGCCGGCCTTCCTCAAGCTGGGGCGGGCGGCGCTGGCCGGTGTCGAGGCCGAGAATGCACGCCGCGCCTCGATCCGCTCGCTGGTCGAGTTCGCACGGGAGCACGGCTGCACCGTCATCGCCGAGGGGATCGAGTCGGCGCAGCAGCGCGACGCGCTCGTCGAGTGCGGCGTACCCCTCGGACAGGGGTTCTACCTGGGGCGGCCGGTCCCGGTGGAGCGGGCCCTCGCCGACGCGGCCAGCCGCTGAGCACCGGGCACGACGAGGCTGCCGGGAGTGGGTGCCAGGAGTCGAGCACGCCAGATGAGCTGCTATCTCTCGGGCCAAGACCGGCATGTCGGTCGGACGGGAAGAGCCACACGCAAGCCGAGCATTGGTGAGTAGCGGGTTCGCCGGCCAGGACCGCTGAGACTGCTCGTCCATTCGTTCGGTCGGACCGACGACCACCCACCGCCACCGGGGTGGCACAACACGCGGGGAGCAGATGGGAAGCACGCGACCGCCCCGAACCGCCTTCAACTGCTCCCAACGGCGTCGAGCTGCGGCGAACGGATGCCGCTGACCTGCGCCGCCTCGTATTTACGCTGGTCACGGCGGCGCAGCGTCCACGTTCACACCGAAGAGGTCACTGGTTCGATCCCAGTATCGCCCACCAGCATTTATGCAGGTCAAACGCCCGTTACCGGAGCTGAGGTCGCCACCCGCCGGTGCACATCCTCGGCGTCACCACGCACCCGACCGCGGCCTGGACCACCCAGCAGGCCCGCAATCTGGTGATCGACCTCGGCGACCGGATCACATCGTTCCGGTTCCTGATCCGCGACCGGGACACCAAGTTCGCCGCGACCGGGACACCACGTTCGCCGCGTCCTTCGACGATGTGTTCGCCGCCGAAGGCGTCAACGTGGTCAAGACCCCTCCACGAACACCCCGGGCGAACTGCCATGCGGAACGGTTCATCCGCAGCGTCCGGTCCGAGTGCACGGACCGGATCCTGGTCTACAACGAGCGGCACGCCCGCACGGTCCTCGACGAATACGCCGCCCACTTCAATGCACACCGTCCACACCAGAGCCTTACCCAACATCCCCCGAACCACAATCCGGCCGCGGTCGTCCCGATCCACGCCCCGATACGGCGACGACGGATCCTCGGCGGCGTGATCAACGAGTATCAGCGAGCAGCCTGACCCGATCAACGAAGCCCGAGGTCACGAGCCCTGCATCG
>JAOPWA010000378.1 GCA_025965915.1 Dactylosporangium sp.
CCTGCGAGACAACCGGGCATCGGGAGTGGAAGTGTTGGGTGAGTGCGGCGTCTACCCGTGCTGGAACGAGGAGCCCGATCATGGACCCGAACGCAGCGGACCTGAACGCAGCCGACCCGACCGCCGGCGCGCCCCCTCAGCCCAGCGGTAACGTAGCCGCTGAGCCGACCGTTGGGCCAACCGCTGATCCCGCCGCTGCGCCAACCGCCGGACCGGCTGGGGACACGACAGCCGGCAGGCCAACTGGCGGCACGGCTGGCGATGTGGCTGGCCGCGCGACTCCCGAAGCAGTTGACGAAGCAACTGACGGAGCCTTCAGCTTCGCTGATCTTGCACTGCGCCCCGAACTCCTGCACGCGCTCTCCGAGCTCGGTTACGAAGAACCCACCCCGATCCAGCGGGAGGCGATCCCGCCGGTGCTGGATGGGCGTGACCTGCTCGGACAGGCCGCGACCGGAACGGGCAAAACGGCCGCGTTCGCGCTTCCGATACTCCAGAGAATGACCTCGAACGGCGGGCACAAGGCGCCGAAGGCGCTGGTCCTCGTCCCGACGCGTGAACTCGCCATGCAGGTCTCGGAGGCGATCCACCGCTACAGCCATGACCTGGGCACCCGCGTCCTGCCGATCTACGGCGGGCAGCCGATCGGCCGGCAGTTGCGGGAGCTGGACCGCGGCGTCGACGTGGTGGTCGCGACGCCCGGCCGGGCGCTCGATCACATCACCCGCCGAACGCTTCGCCTGGACGAGCTCGAGATGGTCGTGCTGGACGAAGCGGACGAGATGCTCGACATGGGGTTCGCCGAGGACATCGACGCGATCCTGCAGGACGCCCCGGAGGACCGTCAGACCCTCCTCTTCTCCGCCACCATGCCACCGCGCATCGAAGGTATCGCCCGCCAACACCTCCACAACCCGGTCCGGATCTCGATCGCGCGCGCCCCGACAGCACCGGGCGAAACACCGCGGGTGCGCCAGAGCTCGTACATGGTCGCGCGCGCACACAAGCCCGCGGCGCTCGGACGGATCCTCGACCTGGAGGCGCCCGGAGCCGCGATCGTGTTCTGTCGCACCCGCGAAGAGGTCGACGACCTCACAGAGACGCTCAACGGACGCGGGTACCGGGCCGAGGCGCTGCACGGTGGGATGGGCCAGGAACAACGCGACCGGGTGATGGGGCGACTACGCGGCGGAACGGCGGATCTCCTGGTGGCGACCGACGTGGCCGCCCGCGGGCTCGACATCGAACAACTCACCCACGTGATCAACTATAGCGTTCCGTCCGCGCCGGAGTCGTACGTCCACCGGATCGGGCGGGTCGGTCGGGCCGGCCGTGAGGGCGTCGCGATCACCCTCGCCGAGCCGCGCGAGCATCGGATGCTGCAGACCATCGAACGAGTGACCAAACGCCGGATCCCGCTCGAAAAGGTGCCGACCATCGCCGACCTCCGCGCCCGGAGGCTGGAACTGACGCGCGCCGCGCTCGAGGAGAGCATCCTGGACGACGATCTGGATCGGTTCCGGGTCGTGGTGGAGACCCTCGCCGACCAGTACGACGTCGTCGAAGTGGCGCTGGCCGCGGTGAAGCTGGCGCACGAAGCCGGCGGTGCGGCCGTCGACGAAGAGGAGATCCCGGAAGTCTCCCCCAGGTCCGACCGGGAGGGGCGCGGCCGCCGCGACGGCGGTGGTCGTGATGGCGGGCGTTATGGCGGCGGACGCGACGAGCGGCGCGGCCGTGCCCCGACGGGCGGGATGACCCGCCTGTTCGTCAGCGCCGGCCGCAGTGCGGGCATCCGACCGCAGGACCTGGTCGGCGCGATCGCCGGCGAATCCCGCCTCAGCGGCCGCGACATCGGGTCGATCGAGATCGCCGACCGCTTCTCGCTCGTCGAGGTCCCGGAGTCAGCCGCCAACGATGTCATCGCGGCACTGCGGGGAAGCACCATCAAGGGAAAGAAGGCGACGGTGCGCCGGGAGCGCGACTAATCGCTGACGACGGGATGGACGTCGGCCCGGCGGTGTTCCTCTGTCAGCGCACCGCCGGCAGTCCGAGCCTGGCCAGCGCGGTGGTCCAGTCGGTGGCGATCGCGGTCTGCGCGGCGGCGAGTGTTATCCGGTGCGAGCAGATGGCCCTGTTGAGGGCATTCTCGACCGGGTCCTTGCTGTTGATCGCTCCGGGCGGATGATCGTTGCGTTCGGGCCACAGGTTGCCGGCGTCGTTGCTGCCGCCCAGTTCCAGGCTGACGAGATGGTCGAGTTCGTAGTCGCTGAGCGGACCCGACTCGTGATAGGCCACCATGACCTTTCGTTTGAACGCGCCGGTCTGGGACTCCGGGGGACGAACGGTCTTCGTGTAGCCCGGCCGGCAGATCGTCGAGCTGAGGTTGTCCTGCGTTACCGCAGCGCTGATCACGCCGGGCGTACAGGTCGAGTCGGGCAGCGGCTGTCCGTTACCGGCCTTGCGCTCCTGGCATGTCGGCGGCGCCTGTCCGGTGACGTGCCCGTTGACCGGCGTCGCTTTCAACGCGCCGGGCGAAGGGGCACCGGGTGACGAGGGCGTGCCGCCACCCCCGGGGCCGCCGGGCGAGCGGGTCAGCTGGATGACCGCGACCACCAGCACGATGAGGGCCACGGCGAAGCCCGCCAGCAGCCCCCTCCTGATACGGTTCCGCCCCGGTCCGGTTCGCGCAGCACCCACGAGCCCGACTCTAGGTCAGGACGAGACACGGCTGGCTTCAAGAACAATGTGTCGCTGTGAAGAAACCGGAGAGTTGTCTCACCTGGATGGCTCGCGTCCGTCCATCTGGAACACCTCAGCCCACGTCTCGGCTACCTCCCCCGGGCCGCCGCCCTCCGCCGTCCGCGGCGGAACGTGAACGCCAGGCCGGTGACGGTCACCAGCCCCACCCCCAGTGACGCACCCACCGTGGCCCACATGGCGCCGAGGCCGGACAACAGGCTCGGCTTGCCCGTCTGACCCGCGTCCGGGAACCTGATTCTGCCGGTCGCGGTGTGATTCACCATGCCACTCGCCAGGTTTACTTCCATCTTCCACGGCCCGTTGGACAGCTCACGGGGAAACTGCACAGCCACCCTGCCCGACTCGCCCGGCGCCAGCGTCGTTCCTTTCACCACCTCGAACGGGCCGGCACGCACGCCGGCGGGACCGTCGGAGAGACTCAAGTTGCCGGACATGTCGAGCGCCCGCCCGCCGGTGTTGCGCACCGCGATGGTGACCGAAGGTTGCCCGTGCTTGTCGCGGGCCGCGATCACCTCGCCGATGGTGAAGTCCGACGGCGGCTCGCCGCCGGGTCCGACGTCGAGGTACACCCGGATGCCAACGCGGTTGACCAGATTGATGTTCGCGGACGGGTCTGGCTTGGATGCCATCGCGGCCCATACCACCGCGTACCGCTCCCCGGTCGATGCGGTCGCGGGCACCTGGACGGTCACCTGAACGGGCACCTCGCTCCAGGGCTGCATGTCCAGGCTGCCGCCATCCACCGAAATCCAGGATGTGAGCTCATTGTTCGCGTGCCCGTCCCTCACCTGGAACTGGCCCTTCCCGACCGTCGCAGCGGCCGGATAGACCTCGATGTGCTGCCGCTCGGGGGACTTGTTCGCCACGAGCACCCGCCGGTGGATGACTGTGCCGGGCGACAGATGATCCACGATCTCGGTCCGTGCGCGTGGATCCGAGCGGCGGTTGACCGGCGCCTCCAACAGTCGGACCCCGAAGCTGCCCGCAGGAGGAGCTGGGTCGGCCGCGCCGGCCCGGGCGGGTACGCCCAGGCCAGCGAGGCACAGAATCATCAGCGGGATCCAGCCCGACAACCGGCCTCTGCGACTAGGCACCGGCGACGGAGTGCGTCAGCGTCCCGTTGTAGGTACCAGAGACATTGACCAACGGTATGGTGAGGGCGACCGTGGGGCGCCAGTTGGCCGAGTCCGTACCGGTGCCACCCGCGTAGCTGGCACCCGTGACACCGGTACCGACCGGCACCGTGCTACCCGGATTCGTACCGCCGCTGCCGTTGACGGTGCCGTTCCCGCTGACCTTCGTCACGGTTCCGGAGTTGTAGGTAAGGTTGCCGGCTGCGACGGTTATCACGCATTCGGCGGGCTCGGGAGTGGGTGCGGTGACAGTGCAGATGGGGCCCGTGCTGTTGGTGAAGGGCGTCGAGGTAACAGTGACGGTCCACGCCGCTGGCGAGGTGGCCCGGTCGTCGGTGACGGTGACGAGCGGTGTGGCGGGGAACTGGCCGCTGATGGTCGCGCCCGGCGCACCGCTGCCCAGGCTCACGGGTCCGGTCGGCACGGTGATGTCCAAGGTGCCGGCGTTCACATCGAACGTCAGGCTGGTGTCACCCGAAGGAGCGGCCATCGCTGGGACGGGCGCGACAGCCACCGCTAGCGCGGCGGCAGCGGTGGCAACGACGGCAAGTGTTGCGGCTCTCGCAATGCGCACGGGCCTTGCCCACCTTTCTTGAGGAGTACGGGCCTTCCGCAGTGCCCAACTGACGACGGCACCTGCCACCGACGCATCCCCACAACCTGCGCCGCAAAACTAACGATCAGTACCGCGAGGCCCACCGGGTGAGAGATCCGCGCCCTGTCCGTCCAATATGGTCCGCTGGTTCGCGAATTCCGAGCCGAGGCACTCACGCCGAGTCGCGCACGACCAGGTGGGTTTCGAGTACGACCTCGTAGCTGTCCAGCGACTCGCCGCCGAGCTTCGCCAGCAGCAGGCGCACCATCTCCTGGCCCATCGCCTCGACCGGCTGGTACACAGTGGTCAGTTGCGGATCGGTGTGCCGGGCGATGGCGGAGTCGTCGAACCCGATGACCGCCACATCATCGGGTACCCGACGGCCGCTCTCCTTGATCACCCGGATGGCACCCGCCGCCATGGTGTCCGAGGCGGCGAAGACCGCGTCGAGGCTCGGGTGCTGCTCCAGCAGCCACCGCATCGCGACCGCGCCGCTCTCCTCGCTGAAGTCGCCGAGGGCCATCGGGCCGGCGCCGAACACGTCGCGGTAGCCGTCGAGCCGGTCCATGCCCACGGACATGTCCAGCGGGCCCGCGATCGTGGCGATCCGCTGCCGGCCCCGCTCGACGAGGTAGGAAACCGCCTTTCGCGCGCCACCACGGTTGTCGGCGTCGACGTAGCAGGCGGGTCCGGGGTGAGCCGGCCGGCCGACGCGTACGGTCGCCACGCCGCGCTCCTCCAGCCGGACGGGCATCGGGTCGTCGCCTCCGTGCAGCGACAGCAGCAGCGCGCCGTCGATGTGTTGTCTGGTCAGGTAACCCTCCAGCCGCTGCCGCTCCTGCGGCGACTGAGCGATCATCAACAGCATCTGCAGGTCACTGCCGGCGAGCGCGGCGGAGATAGCCTGCACGATGCGGCCGAAGAACGGCTCCGTGAAGAAGCGCTCCCCCGGCTCGGGGACCACCAGCGCGATGGAATCGGTTCGCTGCGTCACCAGCGCCCGGGCGGCGCGGTTGGGCACGTAGCCCAGTTCGGCGATGGCCTGTTCGACGGCCTCCCGCGTGCGCGTGCTGACTTGCAGGGATCCGTTGACGACCCGGGAGACCGTGCCTCGGCCCACCCCCGCCCGGGAAGCAACCTCATCCAGGGTTGGCCGCCCTGTGGACCGGTTTCGCTCGGATGTCATGGCGCCCCCCTTCTGATCGACAGCGTACAGTCGCCCCGCCCGGCAGAGACGCCGGCAGGGGCGGCAGAGGCCCCGGCGCGACTCCGACAGAGGCAGCGGCGGCATGGTGCAACGCAGCGCGGACCGAAACACGTCGGAAATCACCGAGACATTCCGAAGCAACGCCCGGGTCCTATCGTCATGCTTGGCGGAGAATCTCACCCGCCGCTCGCCGACCAGCCTGCCTTCTGCGCCATTGTCGGGAGGATCTGTGTTCGCCAACTCCGAGGAACTCCTGCGGTACCTCGACACCGAAGGCGTCCGGTTCGTCGACGTACGCTTCTGCGACCTGCTCGGCGTGATGCAGCACTTCACCGTGCCGGCGGAGTCGTTCGACGAGAGCATGTTCAACGACGGGGTCGCCTTCGACGGCTCCTCGATCCGTGGCTTCCAGGAAATCCACGAGTCGGACATGCTGCTCCTGCCGGACCCCTCGACCGCGTTCGTCGACCCGTTCCGCGAGGACAAGACGGTCGCGCTGAACTTCTACGTCCACGACCCGTTCACGCGCGAGCCGTACAGCCGCGACCCACGCAACGTGGCCAGGAAGGCCGAGTCGTACCTGGCCGCCACGGGCATCGCCGACACCGCGTACTTCGGTCCGGAGGCCGAGTTCTACATTTTCGACTCGATCCGCCACAAGACCTCCACGAACGAGGCGTTTTACCACATCGACTCGGTCGAGGGCTGGTGGAACACCGGCCGGGATGAGCCCGGAGGCAACCGCGGTTACAAGACCGCGTACAAGGGCGGTTACTTCCCGGTCCCACCGGTCGACCACTTCACCGACCTGCGCGGTCAGATGGTCCGCTACCTCATCGACGCCGGCTTCACGGTGGAGAAGGCGCACCACGAGGTCGGCACCGCCGGCCAGTCCGAAATCAACTTCCAGTTCGCGTCGCTGCTGCACTGCGCGGACAACCTGCAGTTTTACAAGTACGTGGTGAAGAACACGGCCTGGGCGGCCGGCCACACGGCGACGTTCATGCCCAAGCCGCTGTTCGGCGACAACGGCTCCGGCATGCACACCCACCAGAGTCTGTGGCTGAACGGCGAGCCGCTGTTCTACGACGAGACCGGCTACGCCGGCTTGTCGGACTCCGCCCGCTGGTACATCGGCGGCCTACTTCGCCATGCGCCGAGCCTCTGCGCGTTCACCAACCCGACGGTCAACTCGTACCGTCGTCTGGTGCCCGGGTTCGAAGCGCCGGTCAACCTCGTGTACTCGCAGCGCAACCGCTCGGCCTGCGCCCGAATCCCGGTGACGGGCACCAACCCGAAGGCCAAGCGGGTGGAGTTCCGGGTGCCGGACCCGTCAGCCAACCCCTACCTGGCGTTCTCGGCGATGTTGATGGCTGGCCTCGACGGCATCAAGACCAAGGCCGAGCCGCCGGACCCCATCGACAAGGACCTGTACGACCTGCCGCCGGACGAGTTCGCCAACGTCCAGCAGACGCCCGGGTCGCTACCCGAGGTGCTCGACGCACTCGAGTCCGACCACGACTACCTGCTCGACGGCGGCGTCTTCACCCCGGACCTGATCGAGACCTGGATTTCGTGGAAACGCGACAACGAGATCGACCCGGTCCGGCTGCGCCCCACACCGCACGAGTTCGCGCTGTACTACGACGTTTGAGTGGCTACGACGTTTGAGTGGCGGTCACGTCTGCGCGTACCGGGGCCCGACTGTGCTCCCGGGCCCCGGCCGCGGCGCTCAAGCCACCCGGATGTCCTCGCCATCCACCGTGACGACGTCCCCGCGGTGCAACTGTCGACCGCGCCGGGTGTCGACCTCGCCGTTGACCTCGATCTCGCCCGCGGCGATGCGCTCCTTGGTCTCTCCGCCCGAGTCGATGACCCCGGCGAGCTTCAGGAACTGACCCAACCGGATCATGTCGTCGCGGATATCCACGTCTCGCATCGGCACATCATCCCAACCGGCCCGGATGCGCAGCCGGGCAGAGTGGGCAATGGACCTGACCGGGTTGACGCGGCGCAGGCGGGCCGTACACACCGGCCAAGCCCCCTGAGCCGTGCACACACGCCCGCCAGGGCCCCGTCGAGGGCG
>JAOPWA010000384.1 GCA_025965915.1 Dactylosporangium sp.
AGGCGACGGCCGTCTTCATCACCTCGGCCGACTGCAACACGAACGGCAACTGCATCTGGCCGGAGCCGAACAACTCCCCCACGACCTTCATGCCGTCGAGCAGGATGTCGTTGATGATCGACAGGGCACTGCGGCCGCCGGTGAGAGCCTCGTCCAGGTCGGCCTCCAGGCCGTTGCGCTCGCCGTCGATGATGCGCCGCTTCAGGCGTTCGTCGAGCGGCAGCCCGGCCAACTCCTGGGCACGGGTGGCGCGGGCGCTGGTGACGTCGACGCCTTCGAACAGCTCGATGAACTTCTGTACCGGGTCGTAGCCGTCGCGGCGCCGGTCGTAGACCAGGTCGAGAGCGACCTCGCGCTGCTCGTCGGCGATGCGGGCGATCGGCAGGATCTTGGACGAGTGCACGATGGCGCTGGTCAGCCCGGCCTGGACGCACTCGTGGAGGAACACCGAGTTGAGCACTTGGCGGGCGGCCGGGTTGAGGCCGAACGACACGTTGGAGATGCCCAGGGTGAAGTTGACCCCCGGATACCGGCGGGCGACCTCGCGGATCGCCTCGATGGTCTCGATGCCGTCGCGGCGGGTCTCCTCCTGCCCGGTCGCGATCGGGAACGTGAGGCAGTCGATCAGGATATCGGGCAGATTCATGCCCCAGCGGCCGGTCAGGTCGTCGATGATCCGGGAGGCCACCCGCACCTTCCACTCGGCGGTGCGGGCCTGGCCTTCCTCGTCGATGGTCAGCGCCATGACCGCCGCCCCGTGTTCACGCACGATGGGCATGACCCTGGCGTACCGGGAGCCGGGACCGTCGCCGTCCTCGAAGTTGACCGAGTTGACGACGCAGCGTCCGCCGAGCATTTCCAGGCCGGCTTCGATGACGTTCGGCTCGGTCGAGTCGAGCACGATCGGCAGCGTGGACGCGGTCGCGAACCGTCCGGCGAGTTCGCGCATGTCCTGCGCGCCGTCGCGGCCGACGTAGTCGACGCACAGGTCGAGCAGGTGCGAGCCGTCCCGGGCCTGCGCGCGGGCGATCTCCACACAAGAGTGCCAGTCGGCGGCGAGCATCGCGTCGCGGAAGGCCTTGGAGCCGTTGGCGTTCGTGCGCTCGCCGACGTTGAGGATGCTGGCGTCCTGTGCGAACGGTACGTGGTGGTAGAGGCTGGCCACGCCGGCTTCCGGCTGCGGCTGGCGGGGCGCGGGCCGCTTGCCGGCCAGGCGCGCGACGACCGCCTCGATGTGGGCGGGGGTGGTGCCGCAGCAGCCACCGACGAGCGACACCCCGTACTCGGTGACGAACCGGTCGAGGGCCTCGGCCAGTTCACCGGGGGTCAGCGGGTACTCCGCGCCGTTGCTGGTCAGCTGAGGCAGGCCGGCGTTGGGCATGACCGACAGCGGTATCCGGGCGTTCTTCGACAGATACCGGAGGTGCTCGCACATCTCGGCCGGGCCGGTGGCACAGTTGAGCCCGATCAGGTCGATGCCGAGCGGTTCGAGCGCGGTCAGGGCGGCGCCGATCTCGCTGCCCAGCAGCATCGTGCCGGTGGTCTCGACGGTGACGTGGCAGATCAGTGGAACGGGCGTCCCGGCCTGCGCCATGGCTCGTTTGGCGCCGACGATGGCGGCCTTGGTCTGCAGCAGATCCTGGCAGGTCTCCACGAGAATCGCGTGGGCGCCGCCGGCGAGCAGGCCGGCGGCGTTCTGCTGGTAGGCGTCGCGCAGCCGGGCGTACGGGGTGTGCCCCAGCGTGGGCAGCTTGGTGCCGGGGCCGACCGAGCCGAGGACGAACCGGGGCTGCTGCGGGGTCGACCATTCGTCGGCGGCTTCGCGGGCCAGCCGCGCGCCGGCTTCGGAAAACTCATAGATTCGATCTTCGATCCCGTACTCGCCGAGATTGGCCAGGTTTGCGCCGAATGTGTTTGTTTCGACGCAGTCTGCCCCGGCCGCGAGGTACGCCTCGTGAACGCTGCGCACGACATCCGGCCGGGTTACATTGAGAACCTCGTTGCAGCCCTCGTGCCCATCGAAGTCGTCGAGCGAGAGATCCGCCGCCTGCAGCATGGTGCCCATTGCCCCGTCGGTGACAAGCACCCGCTCCGACAACGCGCTGAGCAATGAGATCGACACGACCTAGAGGTTAGTTGAAGTACAGGGACAACTCCCACTCGACCGCCGTAATACGGGTCTCTCTCAGCCGCGTGTCGCACCCCGCCACGCGGCTGCCGGTGCGGCCAAGACGCCGAATGCCCGATGGGCACGTAGTCTTGGCTACGTGACCGAGTTCGACGGCCTCCCAGTTCTGCGCTCCCCTGTCGCCATCGCCGCGTTCGAAGGGTGGAACGACGCTGCAGATGCCTCCACCGCCGCCGTGGAGCATTTGGAGCAGATGTGGGACGCCCGCCCGGTGACCGAGATGGATCCGGAAGAGTTCTACGACTTCCAGGTCAACCGGCCGATCGTCGCCATGTCCGAGGGTGAGACCCGCCGCATCGAGTGGCCTACCACGCGCTTCTCGGTCGCCACCCCGCCCGGCGCCGACCGCGACGTCGTGCTCATCCGTGGCATCGAGCCAAGCATGCGCTGGCGCACGTTCTGCGATTCGCTGTTGGAGATCTGTCACAGCCTCGAGGTCACCCAGATCGTCCTGCTCGGCGCGCTGCTGGCCGACGTGCCCTACACCCGGCCGCTACCGGTGACCGGGAGCGCGTCCGACCGGGCCACCATCGAGCGCTACAACCTGACCCCCAACCGGTACGAGGGCCCGACCGGCATCGTGGGCATCCTGCAGGACGCCTGCACCCGTGCCGACCTGCCGGCGGTCTCGTTCTGGGTGCACGTGCCGCACTACGCCAACAACCCGCCCTGCCCGAAGGCGACGCTCTCACTGCTGCACCGCGTCGAGGACGTCCTCGACCTGCCGGTGCCAGTGGCGGACCTGGGCGAAGAGTCGGCCGAGTGGGAAGAGCGGCTGCGGGCCGCGGCCGAGCAGGACGCCGAACTGGCGGAGTACGTGCGGGAGCTCGAGGAGCGCTCCGGCGACGCCGGTCTGCAGCCGTTGAGCGGTGACGAGATCGCCCAGGAGTTCGAGAAGTACCTGCGCCGCCGCGGCGGGCAGGCCGGCCCTTCAGCTACCGGGCCGGCCTGGTAACGGCTTGAAGCACCTGCCGCCCGGCTACGGGCGGTAGCGCCCGGCTACGGACGGTAGGTGCTCAGGAAGCGGGCGATGCGGCCGATGGCCTCCTCGATGTCCGTCACCCGAGGCAGCGTCACGATCCGGAAGTGGTCCGGGCGGGGCCAGTTGAAGCCAGTCCCCTGCACGACGAGCAGGCGCTCCTGCACCAGCAGGTCCATCACGAACTTCTCGTCGTCCACGATCGGGTACATCTTCGGGTCCAGCCGGGGAAACGCGTACAGCGCGCCGGTCGGCTTGACGCAGCTCACACCGGGAATCTCGTTGAGCAGTTCCCACGCCCGGTCGCGCTGCGCGAGCAGCCTGCCCCCTGGCAGCACCAGATCGTTGATGCTCTGGTAGCCACCCAGCGCCGTCTGCACGGCGTACTGGGTTGGCATGTTGGGGCACAGCCGCATGTTGGCCAGGACGTCCAGTCCCTCGATGTAGCTCTCGGCGTGCTGCTTGGCCCCTGAGATGACCATCCAACCAGTGCGGAACCCGGCCACCCGGTATGCCTTGGACAACCCGTTGAACGTCAGGCAGACCAGGTCCGGCGCGAGAGTCGCCGTCGAGGTGTGGGTGACGCCGTCGTAGAGGATCTTGTCGTAGATCTCGTCGGACAGGACGACCAGGTTGTGCCGGCGGGCGACCTCGACCAGGCCTTTGAGCACCTCCGTGGAGTACACCGCGCCGGTCGGGTTGTTGGGGTTGATGATGATGATCGCCCGGGTACGGTCGGTGATGCGCGCCTCGACGTCTGCGGGGTCGGGAAGCCAGCCCGCCTGCTCGTCACACACGTAGTGCACCGGTTGGCCGCCGGCGAGGCTGACCGCAGCGGTCCAGAGTGGGTAGTCAGGCGCCGGGATCAGCACTTCATCGCCGTTGTCGAGCAGCCCCTGCATCGCCATGACGATGAGCTCGGACACCCCGTTTCCGAGGTACACGTCCTCGATGTCGACGCCGTCGACGCCCTTCTGCTGGTAGTACTGCACGACCGCGCGCCGCGCCGACAGCAGCCCCTTGGAGTCGCCGTAGCCGTGGGCGCTGGGCAGGTTGCGGATGACGTCCTGCAGGACCTCCTCCGGCGCCTCGAAGCCGAACGGCGCGGGGTTGCCGATGTTGAGCTTGAGGATGCGCTGACCCTCGGCCTCCATCTGCTTCGCCTGCCGCAGGACCGGTCCCCGGATCTCGTAACAGACGTTCGCGAGCTTGGCCGACTGAGTCACCTGCATGTCGCCACCTTAGAGAATCGGTCTCCGGTTACGCGCAGGTATCTCGCCGCCTGGACGGTTCTGTGCGGCGCGCCACACCGCGCAGTGCGTCCTAGGATGCTAGGTTATGGCAATGAGCATCAATCCGGGTGCGGCGGAGTTCCCGCATCGCCAGATCGCCACCGAACTGCGTGCTCGCATTCATCGCGGTGAGTGGGCTCCCGGTGAGCGGCTGCCCTCGATCCCCGCCATCGCGACCATGTACGGCGTCGCCAAGCAGACGGTGCAGCGCACCATCGACCAGCTACGGGTCGAGGGGCTGCTCATCACGAAGCCCGGCTCCGGCACGTACGTGCGCGGCACCAAGCGGCGGCTCAACCGGCTCTCCCGCGGCCGCTACGGCAGCCAACGCGGATACCATGCCGACCTCGCGGCCCGGTACCGACAGAATTTGATCTTCGTCGGCCGCACCACGCCGCCCGCCGAGGTGGCCGAGGCGTTCGGCCTCTCCCCCAGCGCCGAACTGCTCACCCGCCGCCACCTGGTCCGCACCGGCGACGCGCCGGTCGAGGTCGGCGCGTCCTGGCTGCGGCCCGCCGACGCGGCCGGCACGTCCCTCGAGCGACCCGAGGTGTTCGGGCGGCCGCTGTACCAGGAGGTCGAGGACGTCACCGGACGCCGGTACACCACCGCGACCGACCACCTCAGCGCCCGCCTGCCGACCCGCGAGGAGGCGGAGCTGCTGCAGATTCGCCCCGACACACCGGTGCTCGTCCTGCTGCACGTCGCCTTCGACGCCGACCACCGGCCGATCGAGGTCGCGCAGGCCACCTGGCCGGGTCCGATGACGACGCTGACCGAGGAGTACCGAGTGCCCGGCTCGCGCCCGGAACTGCCCGACGACGGCCCGGGCCTCGCCCTCGCTTGAGCGGCCTACAGAGCCGGCTCCAGGCCTCGCTTGAGCGGCCTACAGAGCCGGCTCCGGGCCTCGCTTGAGCGGCCTAGAGCAGGACGCCGAGCAGCGCGTCGACGGTGGACCGCACCAGCGCCGGTGCGCTCGGGTCGTCGCCCTCACGGGCGAGGGTCGCGTCGGCCCATGCGTCGACCACCGCGAGGGCGCCGGGGGCGTCCAGATCGTCGGCCAACCGTTCGCGGACGGCGGCCAGCACCGCCGTGCCGGACGGGCCGGTGGTCGCCGCGACGGCCTCGCGCCAGCGGGCCAGTCGCTGCTGACCGGTCTTGAGTACGTCGTCGGTCCATTGCCGGTCGGTGCGGTAGTGGTCGGCGAGCAGCCCGAGCCGCGTCGCCATCGGATCAACGTGGTCGGCCCGCAGCCGCGACACGAAGACCAGGTTGCCGCGGCTCTTGGACATCTTCTCGCCGTTCAGGCCGATCATCCCGGCGTGTACGTAGTGCCGCGCGAACGGGGTGACGCCGGTGAGCACCTCGGCATGCGCCGCGGAACACTCGTGGTGCGGGAAGAGCAGATCGTTGCCGCCGCCCTGCACGTCGAGGGTGTCGCCCAGAACGTTCATCGCGATGACCGCGCACTCAATGTGCCAGCCGGGTCGGCCGGGGCCCAGTACGCCGCCCGGCCAGGACGGTTCGCCGTCGCGGGAGCCGCGCCACAGCAGCGGGTCGAGCGGATCGCGCTTGCCAGGTCGGGTCGGGTCGCCGCCGCGCTCGGCCGCCAGTCGCACCATCTCCAGCCGGGACAGGTTCGACTCGTACCCGAACCGGGGCGCTGCGGAGATGTCGAAGTAGACGTCGCCGGTGGCATCGTCGATGCGGTAGGCCGCGCCCCGGTCGAGCAGTTCGGCCACCTTGGTCGCGATCCGTGGGATCGACTCGACCGCGCCCACGTAACGCTCCGGCGGCAGGATGCGTAGCGCCTCCATGTCCTCGCGGAACAGGGCGGTCTCCCGCATGGCCAGCACGACCCAGTCCTCCCGGTCGCGGGCGGCGCGCTCCAGCAACGGGTCGTCGATGTCGGTGACGTTCTGCACGTACCGCACCGGCACACCGGCGTCGTGCCACACCCGGTACGCCAGGTCGAACGTGATCATCGTGGCGGCGTGGCCGAGGTGGGTCGCGTCGTACGGCGTGATGCCGCAGACGTACATCGTCGCCGGCCGCCCCTCGTCCGCTTCCACCGTCGGCGCGACCTCGCGCCGGGCCGAGTCGAACAGGGCAAGCGTTGCACCGGTGCCGGGCAGCGGCGGGACGTCGGGTGCCGACCAAGACTCCATGGCGGTCAAGGGTAGTGCCGCCCGGTTGCCGTCACACCGGCGACTCGATCACCCGTTCCGACGGTTGGGTCACACCTGTCAGATGGGCGGCCACGGTATTGACGGCCAGTCCTCGCTCGGTTGCGGAAAGCAACGAGTGGCGAGCAGCCGGTCCACCCGCATGGCAAGGGCGCCGGCCTCCATCTCCGTCAGGTGCGCCCCGAGGGCGACACCCAGTCGCCCGTTCAGCTCGGCGCGCAGCTTCTCCAGCAGTTCGACGCCCTCCGCGGGCAACGGCTCGTCGACCCAGCCCCAGAGAATCGTGCGCAGCTTGTCCTCGGTGTGGAAGGACACCCCATGGTCGACGCCGTACACCCGGCCGTCGACGGTCGCGATGACGTGGCCGCCCTTGCGGTCGGCGTTGTTGATGACGGCGTCGAAGATCGCCATTCGGGCCAGCCGCGGGTCGTCGGCGTGCGCGAGCGCGTACGGGCGGCCGCGGTCGTCGCGGGCGGCGGCGATCCGGCGCCAATCCGTCGGCACCTGCCTGGTGGGTACGAACCCGAGCAGCGGCTGGTCCTGGCGTTCCTCGTCGATCCACAGCTGGCACATGCCGGGGCCGATCGGGCCGTCGCGCAGCACCGTCGGCGGCACGACGTCGAAACCAGCGCCGGTCGAGAGCCGGTAGGCGGCTACCTCCCGGTCGGCGAGGGTGCCGTCGGGGAAGTCCCACAGCGGCCGCTCACCGTGCACCGGCTTGTAGACGCAGCGGGCGGTCACACCATCGGCGGTGATGACAGCCCGGAGGGTGGCGTTCGACGCGTCGACCAGGCGCCCCTCCAGTTCCAGGTCGCCGTGGCGCAGCAGGGCGAGTGCGTCCTCCTCGGCGAGTACGACCGGGACCGGGCCGGCCGGTAGGTCGGCCTCGCCAGTTGGATCCACCGTCACCGCTGGTTACCGCCGGTAGCCGTTGTGCCGTGGGCAGAGATGACCGCGCGCGTCGAGCGGCTGGCCGCACAGCGGGCAGGGCGGTCGGCCGGAGGCGACCACCTTGCGGGCACGGTCGATGAAGGCCCGGGCCGCCTGCGGGGTGAGTCGCACCCGTAGCCGGTCACGGTCGGCGGCCAATTCCTCGTCGTCGTCTTCCTCTTCCTCTTCCTCTTCTTCGGCCTCGCCTTCGCCCACGGCGATCGCTTCGATCACGACGGTCGCGGTATCGACGTCGAAGGCCAGCCCGAGCGTCCCGACCCGGAACTCCTCATCGAGCGGGGTCTCCAGGGGCTCGTTGTCGGCGGGCGACGGGTCGGCGGGCGGAAGCTCCACGCCGAAGCGCCGGTGCGCCTCGACGAGCAGTTCGTCGAGTTTCTCTGCCAGCAGGGCCACCTGCACCTTCTCCAGCGCCACGGTGACCAGCCGGCCGCTCCCGCGGGCCTGCAGGAAGAACGTCCGCTCTCCCGGCGCACCCACGGTTCCGGCAACGAACCGCTCCGGCGGTTCGAACGCGTACACCTGGTGGGTCATAGAGAAGACCCTAGTCGCCCTGGCGCCGCGTGTCGCGTTGGTCCATAGTCACCTCACGCAAGATCCACAGGTGTGCCCGCTCCGCCTCCGACCGCGGCGTCGGAGTCGCGGGCCGAGCGCCGCCGCCGGGTGCGTCCATGCGGTACGAGCGTACTCAGCGGAGTGCCGGTGTCGTTGAGGCGGACCACGAAAGGGCGCAGCGGCGTATAGCTGATCACCGTCACGGAGGCGGGCTCGACCACGATGCGTTGGAACATGTCGAGGTGTACACCGAGCGCGTCGGCGACGATGGCCTTGATCACATCTCCGTGACTGCACGCGAGCCACAACGCGCGCGGCCCGTGTTCGGCACTGATCCGGGCGTCCCAGTCACGAACGGCGGCCACGGCGCGCGTCGACATGGCGGCGAGAGGTTCCCCTGCGGGGAACGTGGCCGCGGACGGATGCTGTTGGACCACCTTCCACAGCGGGTCCTTGGCCAACTTCTTCAGCGACTGGCCCTCCCAGTCGCCGTATCCACACTCCATCAGCCGCTCGTCGACCTGCGGGGCCGCGTCCGGCAGCGCCAGGGCGAGGGTCTCCCGGCAGCGCGCCAGCGGGCTGGTCACCACCGTGGCGAGCGGTACCCCGGCCAGTCGCTCCCCGGCAGCCTTGGCCTGCAGTTGCCCGGTGTCGTCCAGCCCCACCGGCTGGTGGCCGGCGAGGGTTCCGTCGGCGTTGGCGGTGGTCCGGCCGTGCCGGAGAAGGATGACGGTGGTCACGACGGCAGCCTACGTGCCGCGCCGGCACCTTTCATGATCCTGGGCGTCTGTGTGGCTACGACCGCACAAACTCGCAGGATCATTGCATCGAGGATCACGTGGCGCTCATCACTCCGGCGGCCAGCAGGCCGATCACCGCGAGGCCCGCGAGGACCCGGTACCAGACGAACGAGACCAGTGAGTGGTTGGCGACGAACTTCAGCAGCCATGCGATCGAGGCGTACCCGACGATGAAGCTGACCACGATGCCGACGCCGGTCGCCCCCCAGCCGACCGTGGCCGACACCTGCTTGGCCTGACTGACCGCCTCCAGCGCCCCGGCCGCGGAGAGCGCCGGAATGCCGAGGAAGAACGACAGCCGGGTGGCGGTGACCCGGTCGATACCCCGCAGCAGGCCGGCGCTGATCGTCGCGCCCGACCGGGACACGCCGGGGATCAGCGCGATGCACTGCGCCAGCCCGATGACGAGCGCGTCGGTGTACGTCAGGTCCGCCTCGGTGCGCTTCTGGGTCGCCTTGTACTCGGCGAAGACCATCACCAGACACCAGGCGATGAGCGCGTTGGCCACCACCCAGAGGCTGCGCAGGCTGCCCTCGATCAGCGGCTTGGCGACCAGGCCGACGACAGCGATGGGGACGGACCCGATGATCACGCACAGTGCCATCCGCCAGTCCTGCGTCTGGCGGCCCTCCGCGCTGGTCACCCCGCGCACGAAGCCCATGACGAAGCGGACGATGTCGCGCCAGAAATAGATGATCGCCGCCGCGATCGCGCCGACCTGGATGATCGCCGTGTACGCGGTCACGCCCGCGTCGTCGACCTTGAGGCCGAGCAGCTTCTCGGTGATGGTGAGGTGACCGGTCGAGGAGACCGGCAGGAACTCGGTGATCCCCTCGACGATCCCGAGGATGATGATGGTCAGCAGGTCGTGCACGTCTGTCTCCCGTTGCGCGGCTCCCGGCCCCGCGAGATCAGTGAAGGGCGCCGCTCAGGC
>JAOPWA010000387.1 GCA_025965915.1 Dactylosporangium sp.
GACCTGGTCCAACCATGTCACCGGCAAACCGATGGCGGTCACGATCTGCGGGGAGAAGCTCGTACTGATCCGCGACGGGGACAAGGCGTACGCGCTGCATGACCGCTGCCCACACCGGGGTGTACCGCTGTCGCTGGGTAACCAGCAGTTCCCCGGGACGCTCAGCTGCCCGTACCACGGGTGGACTTACAACCTCGCAGACGGCAAGCTGTGCGCGGTCATCACCGACGGGCCGAACTCGCCCATCTGTGGCAAGGTCAACGTCGCCACCTACCCCGTCGAGGAACGCCTGGGCATGGTGTGGGTGTACATCCCGGTCGCCGGCGAACAGCCCCACCCGATCGACTCCCAACTGCCCGAGGAGTTGGTGAGCAACCCGTTCGTGATGGGCGGCCGGATCGAACCGCGTACCGGTAACTGGCGGTTCGCCTGCGAGAACGGCTTCGACGAGGGGCACGCCAAGTACCTGCACCGAACCTCGTTGTGGCGGCTGTTCAAGCCGATGCCGGTCTGGAACATAACCCGCGTCATCGCGTCGGATCGCTGGATCTACCGAGTTCAGGACGAACAGTACTGGGACGCAGACTTCCCGGGTGTGGGCCGCTGGACCGGCAAGCGGTGGTGGAAGCTGCGGCCCCCGCAGGCCAAGACCTCCAACATCGGCAACACGGGCGCGCCGAAGAAGGTCGATCCCACCATCGAGGCGCAGAACTTCCCCGGATTCGCGTCTGTGTCCATGCCGGGCGTCCTGCGCATCGCGTACCCGAACTTCATCCACTACGAGTTCTACGTGCCGGTCGACGCCGACAACCACCGTTATGTCGGCGTGATGGTGAACTTCCTCGAAGGCCTGGCGACGCTGAAGTTCTACGCCAAGTACCTCGGGGTGATCCGCTGGCTGTTCCACGGCCAGTTCTCCGGCCAGGACGCGTGGATGGTCGACGTCACCGACGCACCGCCGGAGAAGCTGTACCGCCCCGACATCTCGCTCACCGCATGGCGCAACCTGGCCGAAGGCGACTACACGGACAAACTCAAGGAGGTCGAACAGCGCCGCACCACGAACGGACACCTCCGCAAGCGCACCGTCGAGCGAGCCACCCCGTCTACTGAGGAGTCCTGATCGTGCGACGTACCGTGATCATCTTGCTCGCCGGTGCCGGTGCGGCGGTGGCAGTACCGCTACTGTGGCGCCGCTTCGTCCAGACCACCAACACGCAGGTACACCGGATCAACCAGTGATGAGCGAGCCCGATGGCCTGGCGGGCCTCGACGACCGGCGACGTGACTGGGTCACGGCGGCCTGGCGGCAGGTGAGCGTCGATCGTCTGCGCGAACTGATCGTCCGGCTGGTCGACGTACCGAGCCCTACCGGCGATGAGGCGCCCCTCGCCGGCCATATCGCGGACACGCTCGCTGCCGCCGGGGTGGAGGCCGGGAAGCAGCCGCTCGACGATCGGCAGGCCAACGCCTGGGGCCGACTGCGCGGCGACGGCGGCGGCGTGGACCTGATGCTGTACGCACCGATCGACACCCTCACCGTCGGCGACGAGCGCGAGGACCTGCCCTGGATCGGCCCCGAACTGCGCGCAGACATGCGCCCGGCCGCGCGCGTCGAGGGTGACCTGGTCATCGGCCTGGGTGCGTCCAACCCGAAGGGCCACGCCGCCTGCGTGCTCATGGCGGCCGAGGCGATCCATCGCGCGGGCGTGCCGCTGGCCGGCGACCTGCTCGTCGGCTTCGGCGCGGGTGGCATGCCCACCAACGCTCGCGCCGGAGCCCGGCGCAACACCGGCCAGGGCACAGGCTGCTCGTTCCTGCTCGAGCAGGGGTTCTGGACGGACTACGCCGTGATCGCCAAGCCGGGCTGGGCCGTCTCCGCCGACGAGGTGGGGCTGGCCTGGTTCGAGGTTACGGTTCACGGCACCCACACCTACGTCGGCTCCCGCCACCGGCTGCCCTACCGCAACCCGATCGCCGCGGCCGGTCAGGTCATCGAGCATCTCGAGCGGTGGTTCGAGGAGTACGCGGCCCGCCACACCGAGGGCACCGTGGCCCCGCAGGGGATCGTCGCAGCGATCGAGGGCGGCTGGATGCGCATGGCCGCGGTCACCCCGGCGGCCTGTCGGTTCCGCGTGGACCTGCGCCTGTCGCCGAATACGACGCCGGCACAGGCCAGACGGGAGTTCAGCGCGGCCATGACCGAGATCGCCGAAGTGACCGGGGCCGAGATCGACTGGGACATGATCCTTTCCATCCCCGGCACCTCCACCGACCCGGACTCCTGGGTATGCCGCAGCGCGATCGACGCCTGGCAGGCCCTCGAAGCACGCCCGCACGAGGCGATTGTCGGCAACAGCGGCGCGACCGACGCGAACATCCTGCGTAGTCGCGGGATCCCGACCGTACGGGTCGGCATGCCGAAGGTGGCCGAGGCGCCCTTCCCGATCGACTTCGCCGCGGGCATGAACACCGTCGACGTACGCGCGATGCGGACGCTTACCCGCCACCTCATACGGGTGGCCGTAGACACCACCACACGACCACGATCCGAAATGGGGCTGGTGATATGACCGAAATCGTTCTCGGCGTGGGGGCATCGCACAGCACGCTCATGAACACCCACTGGGACCAGACCATCCACACCGACCGCGCCACCCGGTTCCGCGACGCCCTCTACGCGGCCCGTGACGAGATCGCCGCGGCACGCCCGGACACCGTCCTGCTCGTTGGTTCCAACCACTTCCGCGGCTTCTGGCTCGACCTGATCCCGTCCTTCACGATCGGCGTGGGCGAGTGCGTGGCCAGCGGCGAGTCCGGCACCCCGAAGGGGCCCCAGCGCGTCGACGTCCCGCTCGCCCGACACCTCGCCGGCAGCCTCGTGGAGAGCGGCCGCTTCGACGTCGCGTACTCGGCCCGGCTGCAGATCGACCACGGCCAGTCGCACGCCATCCAGTACCTGCTCGCCGGACTGGACGTGGAGATCGTGCCGCTCGTGGTCAACGTCTTCGCTCCCCCGCTGCCCACCCTCGCCCGGTGCGAGGAGCTGGGCCGGGCCATCCGGGAGGCAGTGCTCGCGTTCCCGCAATCGCGCCGCGTCGCCGTGATCGGCTCCGGCGGGCTGTCGCACCGGCTGCCGTGGCCGGACTGGCGCGACCCGCGCGGCGACGACGAGGAGTTCATGGTCGAGGCATGGCTCAACGGGCGCGACAACTGGCAGGACTACGACGCTCGCCGCCGCGAAATCATCCGCGCCGCGGAGTCCGCCATCAACCCCGTCTTCGACGACGAATTCCTGACCCTGGTGGAGAAGGGCGAGGCGCATCGCGTCACCGAGTACACCACCGGGCGCCTCGAGGAGATCGCCGGAAACGGTGCCCAGGAGGTGCGCACCTGGCTCGTCATGGCCGCCGCGCTCGGCCACGCGCCCGGCCGGCGCCTGGCGTACGAGCCGATACCCGAATGGCTGACGGGGATGGGGGTCGCCGTCGTCGACCCCACCCGTCCCGCAAACGCCTGACCCGAGGAGATCCCCGCATGACCATTTGGACTGATCTGACCGACGTCGAGCACCGAGTCGCTTTCGTTGACGCGGGAGGCGTCCGGACCCGCGCGCTGCAGGCGGGCGCGGGTACCGACGTGATTTTCCTGCACGGCACGAGCGGCCATCTGGAAGCGTTCGTGCGTAACATCCCGGCGCACGCCGCACGTTACCGTTGCCATGCCATCGACATGCTCGGCCACGGGTACACCGGCAAACCGGACTACTCCTACGAGATTCCCCGCTACGTCGAGCATCTCGAGGCGTATATGGACGCCATGGGGATCGAGCGCGCCCACCTCGTGGGCGAGTCGCTCGGCGGCTGGGTCGCGGCGTGGCTGGCCAGCGAGCGACCGGAGCGGGTGATCTCGCTGCAGTTGCTGGCCGCCGGCGGTACCAAGGCCAACCCGGCGATCATGGAGCGGATCAGGACCTCGACCACGAAGGCAGCTCTGACCGACGACATCGAGCTGACCCGAA
>JAOPWA010000390.1 GCA_025965915.1 Dactylosporangium sp.
CTCCATGGGTGCGTGGCTGACCATCGCGAAGTCGAACTCGGCGTCGACGTACTGGGTCAGCAGCGGCGGCACGGCGAACGGCAGGGCCGCCCCGCGCAGCTTCTCCCGGATGGTGTCGTTGGACTCGTTGTCGACGGTGCCGCCGTTCCAGACGATGTCCAGCGCGTTCTTGGCGTCCAAAGCCTGGCCGAACGTTTCCGCCAGGACGGCCACCCCGGTTCCGACCACCGCCAGATCGATCACGCCTGGCATCTGGCGGACCGCGTCCGCGTTGCGCACCGATCGCACCGTGCCGTTGATCGTCGGGGGTCGGCGCACCATGGTGGGCATGGCGCCGGGGACCTCGAGATCCAGCGTGTACTTCATCTTGCCGGTGACCATGGCCCGGGCATCCACCCGCGACGTGGGCGTGCCGACCACCCGGTGCTCGGACTCCGGCTTGGGGCTGGCGACCAGGCTCGGTAGGTTCGCCTTCGCTGCGGCGGCCGAGAGTGAGCCGTAGGTCGCGGTGCGTCCGTCCGGCGCGACGACCGCACCGTCGCGGGTGACCAGTCGGTCGGCCGGCACGTTCCACTGCTGCGCGGCGGTGGCCACCATGCGTGCCCTCGCGAGGGCCGCGGTGTCGCGCACCGGCCCGTAGACCGAGCGGATCGTGTTGGAACCCCCGGTGAGCTGGTTCATCATCAGCTCCGAGCGGGCGTCCGACAACGTCACCCGTACCTTCGGAAGCGGCAGGTCCATCTCCTCGGCGACCAGCATCCCGACCGCCGTGGTGATGCCCTGGCCGACCTCGGCCCGCGGCAGGTCAAGCGTGACCGTGCCGTCAGCGGCGACCTCCAGGACCAGCATGTGCGAGGTCGGCAGCCCGGCCAGGATCAGGACATCTCCGAGATCCATGACCTCGGCGGGGGCGGGCAGGCTCGGAATGGCGGCCTCGGCGGGGTGGGTGGCCGCCATGTCCAGGCCGAGATCGGCCGCGATGGTCAGGGTGGGCGCGGCGACGAGGTACGTGAGGAAACGCCGGCGGCTCACCGGACCTTTCGCGCCAGCGTGCTGTTGCGGGGTGTCGCCGTCCCGGTCGAGTTCGGTATGGCTAGCCATGGGACTCCTTGCCTTGTGCGCCTGTTGCCTTGCGCGCCTGCGATGCCGCGTGCTTATGGGGGGATATTGACCACGGGGCGACCGGCGGCGCACAGCGCAAGCGTGGAGCCGTGACCCGCGGTGGAACTCGCACCTGCTGGGCGTCTGTCGACCCGGCGCGGTTCCGTGGTCGGAGCACGCGGCCAGGCAGCGAGCGGCGCCCGGTATGGACAGCCGCTTTGTCCTTAGTGGCTGGTCTCGCCGTAGTGCAGACAACAATCAGTTGATTGGAATCGTTCGTCAAGACTTGATCGAGGGAAGCTGATTTAAATCTATTTAGGGTTTACGGGAGCGCGGTATGCGATCATGGCCGGCGTGTTGACCATCGGAATGCTCGGCGGGATGAGCTGGGAGAGCAGCGCGGAGTACTACCGGCTCGCGAACGAACTGGTGCGGGGACGGCTGGGCGGACCGCACTCCGCCCGATGCGTGCTGTACTCCGTCGATTTCGCCGAGATCGAGCGGTTGCAGGTCGCCGGGCGGTGGGACGACGCCGGTGCGCTGTTGGCCGACGCGGCACGACGGGTCGAGGCCGCGGTCGAGCGGGCGCTCGCCGCGACCTGAACCAAACGGGTACGACACCCGGGGCGGGGACCGGGTGTCGTACCCGCGCTTCGGAGACCCGATCAGGCCTTGGCGACCAGGACGGTAACCAGCGTGTCGCCGTGGCAGCCGGATATCTCCTTCAGCGTCCAGCGGCCGGTAAGGCCCTGGCCGGTGAAGTTCGACTCGGCGTCACGGGACTCAACCTCGCCCTCCTTCAAGGTCAGCCCGGCCGACGGGTATGCCTTCTGCATGAACCTGAGGGTGTCGCTGAACGTACCCGGCGCCACCGCCGTGACGATCTGCCGGCCGCCGGAGCGCTCCTCGGAGCCGGTGACGACCGCCTTCGGCGGCAGCGGCACCTCGCGGGGGAACGCGGTGGGCATCGGGGTCTCCTTGACCCCGTCCGCGCACTCGACATTCCCGGACCCGACCGCGCCGGCGGGGAGGTTGTCACCTCTGGCGGTGCCGCCGCAGCCCGTCTGGGCTGCGGCGGCGACCATCGCGACGAGCAGTACGGGCAGCCGCTTCACTTCGGCAGTCTCACCGTCACGCTGGCAACGTTGTTGGACTCGTTGCTCTCCTCGATCTTGTTGTCGGGATCGGCCGTGGCCGTCACGGTCTGCGAACCGTGTAGGCCCTTGGTCGGCCACGCCACGCTGACCTGCGCCGACTGGCCGGGTAGCAGGTCGACCGGGGCGCTCGTGGCGGAGAACCCGTCAGGAGTGGTGAACCGTACGGTCACCCCCTGTGCCGTCGCCCGCCCGGCGTTGAGGACCGTCGCCGTCAGCGTCGAGTTGCCATTGCGGGACACCTGCGGGTTGACCGCGCTCACCTGCAGGTCGGGGAGGAACTGGGCGTCGTACGAGGCGAACAGCGACTTCCCGCCGCTCTGGCGGGCGATCGTGGCCAGCGCGTCGAAGTTCTGCGCGCCGCCGGTGGCGCAGGCACCGGTGCAGCCGTCGGCGTAGCCCACGAGTACCCGGCCCTGCTTGTCGGTCTGCACGTCCATGAAGTCGAGCAGGTTACGGTCGGTGCCGCAGGTGGTGCCGCCGGTGCAGATGGAGCCCTTCTGTACCGGGTCGGTCGGGGTCGCGTCGGTCAACGACCAGGTTTTGCCGCCGTCATAGGTGACGGTGACGTACAGGTGCCACTCGCCCTTGAAGTTGGTGGCGTCCTGGTAGTTGCCGCCGGTCGGGGTGCCGATGAACGCGAATGCGGCACGGTTACCGTCACCCGCGACCATGGTGGGGAACACGCTGTTCTTGATGCCCATCGCCGCGCCGACGTCCTGGTCGCTCTCCCAGGTCTTGCCCTGGTCGTGGGAGACCGCGACGTGGGGGTGGCCGTCGGCGTTCTGGTAGCCGAAGTACGCCGTGCCGTCGGCGCCGATACCGACCGCCGGGTCGCTGCCACCGGGCAGGCTGGTCGGCACCTTGCGCACCTGCCAGGTCAGCCCGTTGTCTGAAGAGACCGCGACCGCCTGGTTGCCGCCGCAGCCCTTGTTGGGCACGTAGACCGTGCCGTCGTTCGGCGCGACCTTGACGTGGCCGTGCAGGCCGCCGCAGTCCAGCAGGGTGTACATCGGGATCGCCGGGCCGAAGGTCAGCCCGCCGTCGCGGCTGGTCGAGCAGAGCGCGTCGGCGATGTCCTGGGAGCAGTAGTAGACCGCGTTCGAGTACAGCGGGGTGCCGCCGACGCCGTTCGCGGAGTACCGGCCGCCGCCGATGGTCTGGTGGTCGACGCCGGAGTTGATGCCGCCACCCTGTGAGGGGGTCCAGGTCTCGCCGTCGTCGTCGGTGAAGCAGGTCAGTGACGCCTTGCCGGCCAACTGCGACTCGAACGTGCGGCCGGTGTCGTGGTCGGTGAACAGGATCGGGTCCAGTGACGTGACCGCCGTGCACGCTGGCGGGCGGGCGCTCTTGTTCTCCCACGTCGCCGTGGCCGGGTTCGCCGTGTCGTCGAAGGTGACCCGGTACGTGTCGTTGTACGCCTGGTACATGGCCTTGCCGGTCTTCCAGTTCACGCCGATCGACGGCTCGCCGGCGCTATGGGCGCGGGGGAGCGTGCCGGGCGCCGCGTAGTTGGTGAACGACGTGGCGCCGGTGGGGCCGGGCGTCGGGGGCGCCGGCTTCGCGACCAGTTCCGCGGTCGCGGAGTAGCTCTCGCCGAGCGGGTTGAACGGCACGACCCGGACCGTGTACTTGCCGGCGACCGGCGGCACCACCAGGACCTCCGGGTCGGCGCTGGACGCCGCCTGGGCGATCTCGGTGCCCGCACTGTCGAGCAGGTACACGTCGAAGTCGGCGGCGGAGTTTGCCCAACCGACCTTGATCTTCAAGTCGTTGCCGGCGTCGTACCCGGCCGGCACGTCGACCGTCAATGTGTAGTCGTCGCAGACCGTCACCTGGTTGCACACCACGTTGCCGGCGGTCGCCGTCGCGTTGGGAACCGCGAACGGCCCGGCGTTCCAGGCGGCCTTCGGGCTCGCCGACGACACGGTGCCGCCGGCGGGTGTCGCCGCGTCGGCCCGGGTCGCGCCGACCATGGCGACGAGGAGCATGGTGGCGACGGCGACCATCGGTCGGGGCGCCCGCGCCATGCGGGGTGGTCTCATAACATCCCTGCCTTTCACGGCCGCGCGGCCGCGCTAACCGGTATGGATGTTTATCTGCCGTCGCCGTCGTGGTGTAACACTCGCGCCGGCTGGCCAGCACTCCATCGCCCGATCGGGTGAACGAACGTTGACTCCCGACCTCTTCGGGTTCGGTGCGCAGAGCCCGCTCGCGGCCTTCGGATCGCGAGCCCATTCCCGGACCGGTACGGTGCGCCAGTGCGTGAAGATGATCCTGTCGTCAACCGGCTCGTCGGATTGGGCCTGACCGTTTACGAGGCGCGGGCCTACTGGGGCCTGGTGCGCCGTGAACGATCCACGGGCACCGAGTTGGCACGGGTTACGGGGCTGCCGCGACAGCGGGTCTACGACGTGTTGGAGCGCCTGGTCGAACGAGGGTTCGCCGCCGCACATCCGGGCCGCACCATGCTGTACGCCGCGGCGGACCCGCACATCGTCCAGGCGCGGACCGTCTGGGAGTTCCACACGAAGCCGGTCACCAAGGGCAGCACGCCCGTGCCGGTACTCAACGCCAGCTACGACATCGCGCTCGACGACTACAACCGGGCGAAGGTCGGGCGCCCGTTGCCGGTGTCGTTCAAGGTCCACGGTCCTGGCGGCGAAGATGCCCGTACCCGCATTGCGGCCGCTCACCTCGGCTACTCCACCGACGGCGGAAAGACCTGGAGTGACCTACGCGTCCTCGGCGGTGAAGAAGGGCGTTCGTTCGCGCTGCTGCCGGCGTCGGCGCTGACCGCCGGGCACGCTGTCTCGTTGCACCTGACGGCGCGCGACAAGGACGGCAACTCCGTCGACCAGACACTGATCGACGCGGTACCCGTCGCCTAGACCCCGGTGGGCCGGTCGCCACCCGGCGCCGGCCCACCGGGAATCCATTGGTCCGTGGCGGACGGTCACGGATACTCTGCTGGCGTGGCTCAACTGATCTCGGTCAACCTCGCGGTGCCCCGCCCCAACCCCGCCAAGGGCGTCGGCGTCACCGGCATCGACAAGCAACCGGTCCCCGGCCCGGTGCCGGTGCGCGCCCCCGGACCGAAGGGCACCGGGCTGGGGAGCGGCCTGGTCGGCGACCGGGTCTTCGACACGGCCCACCACGGCGGCGACGACCAGGCCGTCTACGCGTACGCCCGGGAGGATCTCGATACCTGGGAGGCCGAGCTGGGACGGACGCTGCCCGGTGGCGTCTTCGGCGAGAACCTGACCACCTCGGGCCTGGACGTCACCGGTGCGCTGATCGGAGAGCGCTGGCGCGTCGGCGAGCAGGTCGTCCTCGAGGTCGCGGACCCGCGGATCCCATGCGGAACGTTCGCGCGCTGGATGGCCGAGCAGGGGTGGGTCAAGCGCTTCACGGTCCGCGCGGTGCCCGGCGCCTACCTGCGGGTGATCGTTCCCGGCGAGATCCGCGCCGGCGATCCGGTCGTCGTGGTCAGCCGCCCCGAGCACGACGTGACGATAGGCCTGACGTTCCGGGCGCTGACCCGCGAGCCCGAGCTGCTGCCCCGGCTGCTCGCCGCCGATGCCCTCCCGGAGAAGATCCGCGAGCTGGCCACGAGGCGTACCGCCCCGTTCCCGGGTGAGTGACCCTCCCACCTGACCGGGCGGCAGGACGAAGATTGCGTCCGCTCGGGCCGGGTAAGCCAACTGGACCGACCTGGATCCATCCCGCGAGGAGAAGCAACATGCAGACCCGTTACCTCGGCCCCGACCGCCTCGCCGTCTCCGCCATCGGCCTGGGCTGCATGGGCATGAGCGAGTTCTACGGCACCGGGGAGGAGCAGGAGTCGATCGAGGTGATCCACCGCGCCCTCGATCTCGGGTGCAACTTCCTCGACACCGCCGACATGTACGGGCCGTTCACCAACGAGCGGTTGGTCGGCCGCGCGATCGCCGGCCGGCGCGACGAGGCCGTACTCGCCACGAAGTTCGGCAACGAGCGGCGCGAGGACGGCTCCTGGGTGGGAATCAACGGCCGGCCCGAATACGTGCGCGCGGCCTGCGACGCCAGCCTCCAGCGGCTGGGCACCGACCATATCGACCTGTACTACCAGCACCGAGTCGACCCGACGGTCCCGATCGAGGAGACGGTGGGCGCCATGGCCGAGCTGGTACAGCAGGGCAAGGTGCGCCACCTGGGCCTGTCGGAGGCGGCGCCCGACACGATCCGCCGCGCGCACGCGGTGCACCCGATCACCGCGCTGCAGACCGAGTACAGCCTGTGGTCGCGCGACCCGGAGGACGAGATCCTGCCGACGGTGCGCGAGCTGGGCATCGGGTTCGTCGCCTACAGCCCGCTCGGCCGCGGCTTCCTGACCGGTCGCTGGCAGCGTCCCGAGGACATCCCCGCCGACGACTTCCGCCACAACCACCCGCGCTTCCAGGGCGAGAACTTCCAGCGCAACCTCGACGTGGTGGCCAAGGTCCGCGAGATCGCCGACGAGAAGGGCTGCACGCCCGCCCAGCTGGCGCTGGCCTGGGTGCTGGCCCAGGGCGACGACATCGTGCCAATCCCGGGCACGAAGCGGCTGCGCTACCTGGAGGAGAACCTGGGCGCCCTCGAGGTCACGCTGACGCCGGAGGACCTGGCCCGCATCGAGGAGGTCGCGCCGAAGGGCTTCACCGCGGGCAACCGGTACGCCGACATGAGCACGGTCAACCGCTGATCCCCGATCGGGGCGCAGGTGTTGCCAGCGGATCGGCCGTCGATCCCGGCGTGGTGCGCCCGCCGTTGGTAACGCGGCAGGGGTCCCGTGTTCGACTGGTACCGGCGCGAGATCATTGCTCAGGGCAAGCAACCGCTCGCCCTGATGTTCGTGGCGTTCGTGGTGACGTTTCTGTTCATCCGGTTCAGTGTCCGGATGATCCGGGCCGGCGTGCGGTGGTGGCCGGGCAACGTGGCGCCGGGCGGGCTGCACGTGCACCACGTCGTCTTCGGGGTCGTGTTCATGCTGATCGCCGGTGCCGGCGCTTTCAGCACCATCGGCAACGAGGCGCCGTGGGCGGAGGTCTTCGCGGCCCTGTTCGGCTGCGGCGCGGCGCTCGTGCTGGACGAGTTCGCGTCCCTGCTGCATCTGAGGGACGTGTACTGGGAAGAGCAGGGCCGCGCCTCCGTCGACGCGGTGTTCCTCGCCGCGGCGCTGGGTGGCCTGCTGCTGGTGGGCGTCGCGCCATTCGGCGTCGCGGAAGCGTCGATCGAGAACACCCCGCAGACCAGGTGGAACCACGCCTTGGTGATCGTGGTCAACACTGGGTTCGTCGCGGTCACACTGCTCAAGGGCAAGATACGGGTTGGACTGCTCGGAATCCTCGTGCCCGGGCTCGCCCTGGTCGGCGCGCTCCGGCTGGCCCGCCCCGGATCACCGTGGGCGCGCTGGCACTACAAGGCCGGATCGCGCAGGGCCCGCCGGGCGCTGGTCAGGGAAGCCCACCAGCACGCTCGGTGGGTACGGCTGACCCGGCGGCTACAGGACGTCCTGGCCGGCCGGCCGAGCGTATCCGGCTGAGGAAGCCACCGGCGACGCGACGGCCTGCTCGATCATCATCCGGCCAACTTGTACGTCACCACGGCCGCGGACTCGGCCGGCAGTTCCATCGAGTCCGGGCCCAGCGTCGCACCGGACTCGGTGGCGAGCAGTACGGTGCCCGTCCGGCCGGGTATCGAGATGCGCTGCCGGCGGTCGGCCAGATTCGCCACCACCACGCAGCCGCCCCGTTGCATGGTGAGGAACTGGTCGCCGTGAGCGACCTTCACCCGGTCCAGCCACGGATCGGACAGGTCGGGTACGGCCTTGCGCAGCGCGATCAGCCGGCGGTAGAGCTCCATCAGCTCCTGGTGTCCGGGCTTGTCCAGCTCAGACCAGTCCAGTTTGGAGCGCTGGAACGTCTCGGGTGCCTGCGGATCGGGAACGTCACCCTCCGGCCAGCCGTGCGCGGCGAACTCCCGCCGCCGCCCGCTCGCGACCGCCGCGGCCAGCTCCGGCTCGGGGTGGCTGGTGAAGAACTGCCAGGGCGTTGCAGCGCCCCACTCCTCGCCCATGAACAGCATCGGCGTGAACGGGCCGGTCAGCAGCAGCGTGGCACCGACGCGCAGCAGGCCGGTCGACAGGGTCGCCGGCAGCCGGTCGCCGAGCGCCCGGTTGCCGATCTGATCATGGTTCTGCAGGTACGCGACGAACCGGTGGCCGGGCGTGCGGGCCCGGTCCACCGGACGACCGTGGCGGCGTCCCCGGAAGCTAGACCAGGTACCGGCGTGGAAGAACGCGCCCTCCAGCACGGTCGCCAGGCACTCCAGGGAGCCGAAGTCGGCGTAGTAACCCTGCCGCTCGCCGGTGAGAAGCGTGTGCAGCGCGTGGTGGACGTCGTCGGCCCACTGGGCCTGCAGGCCGTACCCGCCGGCCTCGCGCGGGGTCACCATCCGGGGGTCGTTGAGGTCGGACTCGGCGATCAGCGACAGCGGCCGGCCGAGGTGGGTCGACAGCGACTCGACCTCCACGGCGAGCTGTTCGAGCAGGTGCACCGCGCC
>JAOPWA010000394.1 GCA_025965915.1 Dactylosporangium sp.
TGATGCACCTCGGGGTCAGTGCGCCCGCTGCGGCCATGTTCGTCTTCTACTTCGCGGTGCTGTCGGAGGTGACGCCGCCGACGGCGCTCGCCGCGGTGGCCGCTGCGGCGATCACGGGCGGCCGAATCATCCCGACCATGTGGCAGACCCTGCGGTACGCGCTGCCGGCCTACCTCGTACCACTGGCGTTCGTGCTGACACCGGCGGGCGAAGGGCTGCTCGGCCGGGGTGGGGCGGGGCAGGTCGGGTTTGCTCTGGCGGCCTCGGCGCTCGGGGTGGCGGCGCTCGCCGTCGCCGCGGGCGGCTGGCTGCCGGGAATCGGCCCCGCCCGGATGCATGAGCGGGTACTCGCGACGGCCGCCGGGCTGGCCCTGCTCTGGCTCGACCCGCTCACCACCGCAGTCGGTGCCGCGCTGGCGGGCGCGGTCGTGGTGGCATGCCTGGTTCGCCACCGGCTGGCCCCGGTCCGTCGTCTACCAGAGCCCGTGTCAACAGAGTCCACAGCGCTCGGCGCTGCGGGTACTTCGAGGGAGGAGATGTAGTGAGGTCCACCATCGGACGACTCATCGTCGGCGCCACCCTGCTCGCCGTCACCGTCGCGGGCAGCACCGCCTGCGGTGGCCGTCGCGCCGGCACGGCCGCTGGTGCCGCGGGTAGCGCGATCACCTGCACGGTCGACAAGGAGATCCGCCTCAGCGTGGCCACCGGTAACGCCACCGGCGTGTACTACGCGTTGGGTAACGCGTACGCGTTACAGGTGAAGGCGGGTAGCGCGAACAAGGTGCAGGCGACGGCCGCCGAGACGGGCGCGTCGGTGCAGAACGTCCAGCAACTCGTCGCGGGGGACTACCAGGTAGCTTTCTCGCTGTTCGACACCGCCAGCGACGCGGTGGAGGGCAAGGGTTTCTTCGCCGGTAAAAAGCAGCCCGTCCAAGCCCTTGCTCGCATTTACGACAATTACACCCACGTGGTGGTGCGTGCCGATTCGGGCATCAACTCGGTGGCCGATATGAAGGGCAAGCGGATCTCCACGGGATCCCCGAAATCGGGCACCGAGGTCATCGCGCAGCGGCTTCTGAAGGCGGCCGGCCTTGACCCCGACAAGGACATCACCCCCCAGCGGCTTGACCTCACCAAGAGCGTTGACGGATTGAAGGATGGGAGTATCGACGGTTTGGTTTGGTCCGGCGGCCTACCGACCCCTGGTATCACCGACCTCTTTACGACCTTGGGGGGCAAGGTTAGGTTTGTCGAAGTTACCGGGCTGTTAACGAAGTTGCGGGAGAGCAACCGGGCATATCAGGCGGGATCAATTCCGGCGGCGGCCTATCGGACCGTCGCCGACATACCGACCATTGTGGTCCCGAATGTGCTGCTGGTGAAGGAGGACCTCGACGCCAACGTCGCCTGTGTGCTGGCCAGGACCCTGTTCGACAAGCGTGACGAACTGGTCAAGGCCAATGCCGCGGCGAAGGGCATCAGCCTGGGGACCGCACGCAAGACCGACCCAGTACCGCTGCACCGGGGCGCCAAGGAGGCTCTCGACAAGCTCGGCGCCAAGTAGCAGTTGACCTGGCTGCCGGGCCCGCCACAGGCGGGCCCGGCGGCTTCTGCAGGAGAGCAATGGCGATCGCACCATTCCCCAAGCCGCCACCTGCGGCCGGCCAACACCGCTCGTCGACCGCCGATGCGGCGGTCGCTGCTCATCGCGAAGGCGGGCAGCCGGGCGGCGGCGCCCGGCTGTGGTCGGTGCGCACCCAACTGCTTGCCCCGATCCTCGTCGCCATGCTGGGGCTGGGTGTGTTGGGCAGCGTGCAGACCTCCGACGCGATCGCCAGCGCTCGTGACGCGGGGCGCGCGCAGGTCGTCGCCTCCACCGCGACGGTCACCGTCCGGTTGGCCCACGAGCTGGAGCGCGAGCTCGCCGAGATGGTCGCGCTGCGACAGCGTGGCGGGCGGGCCGGTGAACAGCTCGTCGTCGCGCAGCGCGTCCGTACCGACGAGGCGGTCCAGCGGTTCCGTGCGGCCCGTACCGCCGCCGTGCGCACCGCTCCCGCGCTCGACGCGCAGTTTCGCGCCGCCGACGTCCGGCTGGACAACCTGGCCAAAGCGCGGTTGCAGGGCAGCCTCGGCGGTCCGTCCGACAGCCCTCCCGACCCGGTGTTCCACGACATCGCCAACACATTGCTCGCGGTCGCGGACGCGTTGCCGTCGCAGCTTCGCGACCCCGACCTGGTGTCCGCGGCGCGTGAGGTCGCCGCTCTGGCCGCCGTCGAGCATTTCCACGCGCTCGAGCGCGACCTGCTGCGAACGGCCTTCAGCCGCGGCTCGCTTCCGGGCAATGAGCTGATCGACCTGGCCACGCTGGACGGCGCCAGGCAGCAGCGCGAGGCCGAGTTCACGCGGGTGGCCGACGCCTCGGCCCGCGAACGCTATGACCGCGTCGTGAAGGGTCCCGACGTCGAGAAGGCGGCACAGCGGCGTCGCGCGGTGTTGACCGGCGACCCCGCCGCGTTGAAGGTCGACGCCGACGGTTGGTACGTGGTGCAGAGCGGCACGATCCGAAAGGTGAACCTCGTCGGGCTCGGCCTGTCCGACCAGCTTGACCGTCTGGCTTCCGAGGTCTCCGTTTCCGCCAACCGCCGAGCCTGGCTCACCGGGCTCGGCACCATCAGCCTGGCTCTTGTCGCGCTGGCGGCCGCGCTGGTACTTGCCGTGCGTACCAGCCGCCGGCTGCGGGGGTTGCGGGCCGCGGCGCTCACGGTCGCCCGGCGCGAGCTGCCGGACATGATCGCCAAGGTGATGGCCGGCGCCCCGGTCGAGCAGGGCTTCGGCCGGGGATCGCGGGCCGCCGAGATCACCCGCCGGATCGCCGCCAGCGAAGATGAGGTCGGAGAGGTCGCCGACGCATTCTCGTCGGTGCACCACACCGCGCTGAGCCTCGCCCGCGACCAGGCCGAACTGCACGTCGACGTGGCACGGATGGCGGAGATCTTCGCCCGCCGTATCCGTACCCTCATCACCCGCCAACTGCGGCTGCTCGACGAGTTCCAACGGGAGGAGACCGACCCGGAAGCCCTCTCGCGCTTCTTCGTGTTGGACCACCTTGCCGCGCGGCTACGCCGCAACGGGGAGAATCTGCTCGTACTCGCCGGTGGTGAGCCGGGCCGGCCGGCCACCGGCGCGTTCCCGCTCGCCGGTGTCATCACCGCCGCGGCATCCGAGATCGAGGATTTCGAACGGATCGACGCGCAGCCGATGGACGTGGCGGTTGCCGGTCCGGTCGTCGGCGACCTGGTACACCTACTCGCCGAACTGTTGGAGAACGCCGCGTCGTTCTCCCCGCCCGACGCGCCGGTTCGGGTCGACGCCCGCCATACCGTCGACGGCGTGGTGTTGCGGGTGCACGACAGCGGGATCGGTCTGACCGAGACCCGGTTGGCTGAGGTCAACGCCCGACTGGCGGAGCGGTCGGCGAGGTTGTCCAGCGCCGCGGCCGGCACCATGGGGCTCTACGTGGTGGCCCATCTGGCGGCCCGACACGGCATCAAGGTGCAGTTGCACGCGACCGCCAGCGGGACGGTCGCCTACGTGCTGTTGCCGCTGTCCGTCCTCGCGCCCCTCAATGCAGTGCGTCGCGCGGCGTCCGAGCACGCCGCCATTGAACCCGTCGCGGGAATGCCGCGCGTGGGCACCGGTACGTCACATCCCGCCGTGCCCGATGCGGGCGGCGGCCTGCGCGTTCCCGCGGCGGTGTCGGCGGCAGCGTCCCTGGGGATGTCGGCGCCCGCGCAGCACACCGGGTCACCCGGTACCGAACCCAGTCAGGAGGACTCAGTGCACACCTCGCCTCCGCCGGCTGACATCCCGCTCCCGCGGCGCCGCCCCGGAGCCCGGTTCACGGGCGACGCGCCAGCCACGCCCGCATCAGCACCCGCGGCTCCCCTAGACCCGGAGGTCGTCCGGAGCCGGCTGACGGCGCTGGCGGAAGGCGTCTCCACGGCGCTGCGCCACAGCAACCAATCAACCACTGCCGCAAAGGATCGATGAACTCCATGCAACAACAGCAACAGAGCGCCGGCCTCGACTGGTTGCTGGCAAGCTTCGCCCGGCAGGTGCCGGACGTTGCCCACGCCGTGGCCGTCTCCGAGGACGGGCTGCGCCTGGCAGCCTCCGCCGACCTTCCGGTCGACATGGCCGACCAACTGTCCGCGGTGATCAGCGGGCTGGCCAGCCTGTGCACCGGCACCGCGCGGCTCATGTCGGCGGGCAGCGTACGCCAGACGATCGTCGATATGGACGGCGGCGTGCTGCTGGTCATGACGGTCGGTGACCGGGCGCTGATCGGGGTGCTCGCCGTACCCGGCTGCGACCTCGGGCAGGTCGGGTACGAGACAGCGATGCTGGTGCACCGGGTGGCCGACGCGCTCGAGCCGGGGCTGCGCGACTCCGAGGGGTCGACGTGAGACTGCGTGCACTGGTCATCACGCTGGTCATCGCGCTCGGGTTGGCCGGTTGCGCCGGCGCGGCCGCCCCACGGCGCTGGCACGACGGTCGGCTCTTCCTCGCCACCGGCAATACCAGCGGCACGTTCTACCAGTTCGGCGGCGGCTACGCCGACCTGGTCAGCAAGTACCTGCCGGGATACGAGATGCGGGCCGAGCCCAGCGGCGCATCCGGTGACAACGTGGCGCGGCTGGCCAGTGCAGACATGGAACTGGCGCTGTGTAACGGCGACACCGCGGCCGACGCCGCCGAGGGGCGTGGCCCCTACGCCGGCAAGCAGCCGATCCGAGCGCTCGCCCGGCTGTACCGCAACACCATGAACGTGGTCGTCCGCGCTGACGCGAAGATCCGCACGGTGGCGGACATGCGCGACAAGCGGGTCTCGACCAGTACCTTGAACTCCGGCACCGATCTGCTGGCCGGGCGCATGCTGGAGGCCGCGGGACTCAACGCGGACACCGACGTCCAGCGGCTACGGATGTCACTGCCGGACACTGTGAACGGGATGCGGGCCGGCAGCGTCGATGCGCTGTTCTTCACCGGCGGCCTACCCACACCGGGCGTCACCGACCTGCTCGAGAGTGCGCCCGGCAAGTTCGCGCTGCTGCCCACCGGAGACCTGGTCGCACCGCTGGCCGTCAAGTACGGGTCGGTGTACTCGAGCGCGACCATCTCCAAGGACGTCTACCGCACCGCGACCGACACCGAGACGATCGTGCTGCCAACCCTGCTGCTGGTGCCGGCCGACATGCCCGACGACCTGGCGTACAACCTGACCAAGGTGCTCTTCGACCATCAGGCCGAACTGGCCACGGTGCACCCCGAGGGTGGCAACTTCGACCGCGCCACCGCGCCGAACACCGAACCGGTTGTGCTGCACCCCGGTGCACGCCGGTACTACCGGGGCCGCTGACTCCGGCGGCGCGGTGTTGCGAGCGACGGCGATTGCGGCCGTCAGGGCACGATCGTCTTCTTGAGTTCCTCGATGAGCTGCGGCGTGAGGAACTCGCCTGTACTCCGCGCGAAGAGCGTCATCTGGTAGGCGGTACCGCCGAGATCGACGTCCTTGGTCGCGAGGACACCCATGGACGAGCCGGGATTGATCGTGCGCACGAGTACGTACCCTTCGTCCAGGTCAATGATTATTTTGTTCGATTCGCCGAGGTCGAACACGTCGGACGCGCCGACCGCGAGGCTGATGATCGCTGAGGTGATCGCGGCGAGCCGCTCGGCCTCGGCGCGCGGGCGCGTGGCCGACATCGCGATCAGTAGGCCATCGGAGGAGACGGCGATGGCCTCCCGTACCCCTGCCGTCTGGGTGGCGAACCGGGTGAGGAGCCAGTTGAAGTGCTCGACCTCGGGGCTGGGGGGCGGCGTATGGGCGGGGTCCACCGTGGCGTCCTCCTAGGGTGCGGGGCATAGGCCGGGGCCGCCTACCCACCCGGCTCGGCGTTACACCCACTCGCCAGCATCGATTTGGCGTTGATTTGCCGATCTAGGGTGAACGGCCCCCGCTGTCGATGACAGAGATCACCGTCATGGTTACGCTCGGCGGTGCTTCGCGGTTTGTCTCCGCGGCACGAGGGGTACGCGCGAACAGCGAAGCTCGTCCATCTGAGGAGCACGCATGCGCATTCGCCGGGCGACCGTCTTGACCGCCCTCACGCTGTTGGTCCCACTGTTCACCCCGATGGCGCCGGCCCGCGCCGAGGCCGACCAGGCCGACTCCCGCCCGATTCCCGCGTCACCGGTGGCGGAGGGCTACGGCGGGGCCATTTCCACTGTGGACGCCACGGCGACCAGTGTGGGCCTGGACGTACTTCGTCGGGGCGGCAACGCGGTCGACGCCGCGGTCGCCGCCGCCGCGACACTCGGCGTGACCGAGCCGTTCTCGGCGGGTATCGGTGGCGGGGGCTTTCTCGTCTACTACGACGCCGCCAAGCGGGCCGTCTACACCATCGACGGCCGCGAGGCGGCGCCGATGACCATGGGGGAGAACGCGTTCGTCAATCCGGCCACCGGCAAGGCGTACGGGTTCGACGAAGCCCGGGTCAGCGG
>JAOPWA010000606.1 GCA_025965915.1 Dactylosporangium sp.
GTTAACGTCACCTACGGCAGCGCGCCGCCGGCGGGCGAGGAGAACTCATGGACATCGGTATCGGACTCCCCAACACCCTCACCGTGTCGGGACCCGCCATGGTGGACTGGGCCCGCCGCGCCGAGGAGCGCGGATTCACGACGTTGGCGACGATCGACCGGATCGTCTACCCGTCGTACGACTCGCTGACCACCCTGGCCGTCGCCGCGGGCGCAACATCCAGAATCGGATTGCTCACCGACATTCTGCTCGCGCCGCTGTACCCGCCGGTCTGGCTGGCGAAGGCGACGGCGAGCCTCGACGCGATGTCCGGCGGGCGGCTGACGCTCGGCCTTGGTGTCGGTGGCCGCCCCGACGACTTCGCGGCGATGGACCGGCCGTTCGAACGGCGTGGCCGGCTGATGGACCAGACCCTCGACACGCTGCACCGCGCGTGGGCCGGCGAGAGCGTGACCGGCGACCAGCTACCGGTCGGACCCGCACCCGCCGCCGGTAACCGTCTCCCGGTGCTGATCGGCGGTACCAGTGACGCCGCCGTGCAGCGGACCGTGAAGTACGCGGAGGGATGGACCGCCGGTGGCGGCGGAGCGGCCATGGCCGCTCCCATGATTGCGAAGGTCCGACAGGCCTGGCGGGACGCCGGCAGGGAAGACGAGCCCCGCATCGCCGCGCTGGTCTACTTCGGCCTGAGCGACCCCGAAGGCTCCCGGGCGGCGCTGCGCACCTACTACGGCTTCCTGGGCGACCTGGTCGACACGATCGTGGACAGCGCTGTCCGCTCCCCGCAGGCGGCCAAGGACATTGCGCGCGCGTTCGCCGACGTCGGCGTCACCGAACTCGTCTTCTTTCCCACGGTCGCAAGCGTCGACGAAGTCGACCGGCTCGCCGACGCCGTGCTGTGAGCGTGGACTGCCGCAGGATCGAGCGGGACCTCGCGGACCGGGACAGCGCTCGGTGACACATCACGGGGTGCAGATCGACGACCGCGCCGCTGGCCGCCACGTCACATGGGGCCTTGACGCTGCACGGTTGCCGCGCTGACCGGACTCGGCAACAGCCTGGAGCTCACCAGGCAAGCGGGGACGGCGGTCATCGTCTTGATCAGGGTGGTGGCATTGCTGGTCTGGCTGTTCACCGCACCGCACAGCCTCACCGACATCATCGGCAAATTCCGGCCGTAGCCGGTGTTGCCGCCGCGAGCGCCTCGCATGTCGGGTCACGTTTCGCCCTTGACCGGGCCCGACCCTCGCACCTGGTCAGAGGTCACCGTCGTCTTCGGGCTGGTCGGAGAAGACGTTCGGGTTGGTGGCTTCGTCGGGGCCGGGGTCGCTGGGGAGGTGGTGCAGGGCACGGCGCTGGTAGGGGTCGGAGGTGAGGGCCCAGATCGGGCCGGCGGGGTTGGTGGCGTGGACGGCGGTGGCGACCGGCATGGCGGTGGGGACCCGGACAGTGCCCGTAGCAGGCTGTTTTCGCGCCGGGCGTGGGGCACCCAGAGCAGGACGGGGTAGCGGGGGCCGAACTGGGCGAGGCGTTCGTAGCCTTTGAGCTTGCGGATGACGCGGGCGAGGTTTTCGGTGACGGTGTCGTAGTGGAAGCTGACCAGTTCGGACCCTGGTGACCGCACTGCCGATAACTGACACGGAAGAGTTCAACGGCGAGGACGACCATGGGTGAGCAGGCCATCTGCCATGGGTGGAATCGTGGCGTGACGTGACCGAGGATCTTGATTGGTTGACGGCTACGGGACTGATTGCCTGTGACGAGCCAGGCGTCGCTGACGCCGCACTTGAGCGCGGCGAGCGATATGCAGACGCATCGGGTTGGCCTCGGGCACGATCGTGGTTGTGCCACTACGCCTGCTCTACCTCATGTTCTGCCGCATCGCGGAATGGCTGGCCCTAATAAGGCGAACCAGCGCGGCCAAGGACGTGGAGATCCTGGTTCTCCGTCACGAGAACCCGGTCCTGCGTAGAGAGAAGCCCACGCCGCGTCTGGACTGGGCCGACCGGGCGGTGCTCGCCGCCCTGATCAGGCTCCTGCCTCGGGCGTTGACGGCGCACCGGCTCGTCACCCCGGCCACGGTCATGCGGTGGCACCGGCGGTTGGTCGTGTGGGGCTCGTAAAGTCGGTTAGGGCTACGCTGCCTGTGAATACTCGTTGATCAGTCCACCCAGGATCGGCCGCTGTTGAACGCGGGCGGCGTTCAGGTCAATGACTTCTGGCTGCGGGTTGGGTGGCTGCTGATCGAGCGAGCGATGTGGACGGTGGCCGTTGTAGTGGGCCACGTACTCGCTGAGGACCGCCGCCAGATGTCGCTCGCCGACGATGAGTATCCGGTCGGTGCATTCGGGGCGTACGGTGCCCACCCAGCGCTCTGCGAAGGCGTTCGCCCGGGGTGCCCGCGGCGGAGTCTTGATCACGTCGATGCCGGCGCCAGCGAACACGGCGTCGAAGACGCTGGTGAACTTCGTGTCGCGGTCGCGGAGCAGGAACCGCAGCCCGGCCGCGCGCTGGTCGAGGTCCATGAGTAGATTGCGTGCCTGCTGGGCTACCCAGGTGCCGGTCGGATGTGCGGTGACCCCGACG
>JAOPWA010000542.1 GCA_025965915.1 Dactylosporangium sp.
GTGCAGCAGCACGTCGACGCCGGTGAGGTCGGTGGTCGCGAGCGGCCCCATCGGGTGGCCGAAGCCGAGCTTGCACGCGATGTCGAGGTCCTCCGGGCTGACGACGCCGCTCTCCACCAACTTGACGGCCTCCACGACGAGCGCGGAGATGAGCCGGGTGGTGACGAAACCGGCGATGTCCCGGTTGACCACGATGCAGGTCTTGCCGATCTCCTCGGCGAAGGACCGCGCCCGGGCGAGGACCTCGTCCGAGGTCTTGTAGCCGCGCACCAGCTCGCAGAGCTTCATCATCGGTACGGGCGAGAAGAAGTGGGTGCCCACGACCGACTCGGGCCGGGAGGTCGCCGCCGCGATCTGGGTCACCGGGATGGCCGAGGTGTTCGTCGCGAGTACCGCGTCGGTCTTGCAGACCCGGTCCAGCTCTCGGAAGACGTCCTGCTTGATGTCGAGGCGCTCGAAAACGGCCTCCACGACGATGTCCGCGTCGGCGGCCGCCTCCAGGTCGGTGGTCGGGGTGATCCGACCCAGCGCCGCTTCGACGTCGTCGGTCGAGATGGCGCCCTTGCTCGCGAACTTCGAAAGCGACGTGCGGATGCCCGACAACCCGCGCTGTACGGCCGCGTCGTCCAGGTCGCGCAGGGTGACCTCCCAGCCCGCCTGCGCAGCGACCTGGGCGATTCCGGCTCCCATCAGACCGGCCCCGATGACCGCAAGTCGACCCGCCATCTGCACACCCTCCCTCATCCTCGACGCCACCCAGCCCCGTTCGACGTCGCCATGAGGCGGAGCCGCGCAGAGCCGGCGCCAGCGCCAGCCAGCATTCGCCAGGCACCCTACCCGCCAGTAAGGCCACCGCTCGTGCGAGGCCACAAATATGGCCGTTTGGATGAACACGAAAAGTAGTTGATCGCTGACACAATGTTACTGTGCTCGCCTATGTCGCCATGTCCGCCGGTGCCGCGCTGATCGCCCTCGCCACCGGCCTCGCGTTCACCGGTGTTCTTCGCGCCGTCACCGTCGGCGCCCGCCCGACGGTCCCGCCGCGGCGCCCGACCGCACCGACCCGGCATCCGTCGCCGCCACCAGCCAGACTCGACGACTACGGCCTGCTGCGCACCGTCGTCCTCGTCGAGAACGTCGAGACCGGCCGCTCGGTCCGCGACCTTCTCACCGCCAGCGGGGTACGCGCGACCACCGCCAAGGGCACCGACGGGCTGATCCGCGTTCTGGTCTTCCCGCACGAGTACGAGCAGGCCCGGCACATGGCCAGCTGGGTGCTCTAGACGCCAACTCCGCTAGAACGAGAACTGCTCGTCGTCGGGCGCGTTGAGTCGCTCCACGGGCACGCCCAACACCCGCAGATCGGCGGCGAAGTCCGGGTACCCGCGGTCGATGTGGAATACGTCGCCGACCTCGGTCACGCCTTCCGCGCACAGGCCGGCGATGACGAGCCCGGCACCGGCCCGGATGTCCGTGGCCCGCACCGGCGCACCGGACAGGCGCTCCCGCCCCCGTACGACAGCGTGGTGGCCGTCGGTACGGATGTCGGCGCCGAGGCGTGCCATCTCGTTGATGAACGAGAATCGGCCGTCGAAGATGTTCTCGGTCACCAGCGAAGCACCCTCACTGACCGAGGCCAGGCCGATCGCCATGGGCAGCAGGTCGGTGGCGAATCCCGGGAACGGCAAGGTGACGACGTCCACCGCCTTGGGGCGCTGCTCCATCCGTACCCGGAACTGCCCAACGCCCGCGTCGACCCGCGCACCTGCGGCCGTGAGCTTGTCGAGGGCTATCTCGAGGTGGCTGGGCTCGGCGCCGACGACGGTCACGTCACCGCGGGTCATCGCGGCCCCGAAGGCCCACGTTCCGGCGACGATACGGTCCCCGACGGTGCGGTGCGTGACCGGCTCGAGACGGTCGACACCCTCGACGACGAGCTGTGACGTGCCGGCGCCGTCGATCTTCGCGCCCATCGCGGTGAGCATCGTGCAGATGTCGACGATCTCCGGCTCCCGAGCCGCGTTGTCGATCTCGGTCGTACCCTTGGCCAGGACGGCCGCCATCAGAAGGTTTTCGGTGGCGCCCACGCTGGGGAAGTCCAGCCAGATCGTGGCGCCGTGCAGCCGGGGCGCCGAGGCGATGACGAAGCCGTGCTCGCTGGTGACCTCCGCACCCATCCGACGCAGGCCATCGACGTGCATGTCCAGGCCCCGGGAGCCGATCGCGTCGCCACCCGGGTACGCCACCCGTACGTACCCACAGCGCGCCACGAGCGGGCCGAGTACGCAGATCGACGCGCGCAGCCGGCGCACGAGGTCGTAGTCGGCCTCGCTGCCCGGAATGTCAGGAGTGTCGATAACAGCCTGATGGTCGTCAAGGGTGACTTCACAACCCAGACGGCGCAGCACCTCCGCCATGATGGCGATGTCAGTGATCCGCGGCACGTTTGTCACCACGGTTCGACCGGGCGCTAACAGCGCCGCGGCCATCAACTTGAGGGCAGAGTTCTTCGCGCCCACCACCGGAACTTCGCCAGCCAGACGGGCGCCACCCACAACACGGATCAGGTCCACGCCGGCCATCGTAAAGCGGTATCCGTACCCTTGCAGACATGGCCGTCCACCTGACCCGCATCTACACCAAAACCGGCGATGCCGGCACGACCGGATTGGGCGACTTCAGCCGGGTGCCGAAGACGCATCCCCGGATCGCCGCCTACGCCGACGCCGAAGAGTGCAACGCCGCGCTCGGGGTGGCCCTCGCGCTCGGCGAACTCCCCGATGACCTGCGTCGCGTCATCACGATCGTGCAGAACGACCTGTTCGACGTCGGCGCCGACCTGTGCAACCCGATCGTGCCCGAGCCGGCGTATCCGCCCCTTCGGATCACCGAGGCATACATCACGCGGCTGGAAGGCTGGTGTGACGAGTACAACGCCCAACTGTCCAAGCTGGACTCGTTCATCCTCCCCGGCGGCACGCCAGGCGCGGCGCTGCTGCACGTGGCACGGGTGGTGTCCCGGCGGGCGGAGCGCTCGGCGTGGGCGACGATCGAGGCGGACCCGGAGCGCACGAACGCCCTGACGGCCAAGTACCTCAACCGCCTGTCGGATCTGCTGTTCATCCTGTGCCGGGCGGCCAACCCGGACGGCGACGTGAAGTGGGTGCCCGGGGGCGAGCGCGTTTGACCCGGGGCGGAGTCCACCACATCGAACTCTGGGTCCCCGACCTCAGCCGCGCCGAAGACAGCTGGGGCTGGCTGCTCCAGACGCTCGGCTGGCAGCCCTACCAGCACTGGGAAGCCGGCCGGTCCTGGCGCCTGGGCGACACGTACGTGGTCGTCGAGCGGTCACCGGCGCTGAGCGCCCCCGAACACGACCGGCACCGCCCCGGCCTCAACCACATCGCGCTACACGCCGGCCCGCCCGCCGACGTCGACACCCTGGCCGCTGAGGCGCCCGCACACGGCTGGTCACCGCTATTCGGAGACCGGTACCCGTACGCCGGTGGCGCCGACCACTACGCGGCCTTCCTGGTCGACCGGGACGGTTTCGAGGTGGAACTGGTGGCGAGCTAACGGGCCGCGATACGCGTCGAGACCGTCCCCGGGGGGACGGCCTCGATCCATGACAGGAAACCCGTGAGCGTCGACTCCGCCATCGCGATCTCGACCAGGGTGTCGTCACTGGTGCAACTGACGATCATCCAATCAGGAGCCAGCACGAGACACTCGGGCCCGTCCGGTACTCGGCGGCTCTCGACCACTAACGACCGCCGCGACAGCGCGTGCCGGGGACGGATCGAGAAGCTGAACACCCGGTACCACCGGAGGTCGTCGCCCACGAAACGGCCGATGCCGGGCGACCAACCCCGGCCGGTCATCACAGAGGACATCCGCCAGCTCATCTCGATGGTGCCGCCACTGCGGGCGATGAGGCCACGCCGGAGAAAGAGCACCGCCAGCCCGAACAGCAAGGCGAAGACGCCGATGCCGATCCCTTCCAAGATCTTCACCGGCATCGTCCGTGTCAGTGCGCGGCGGCTGGCGTCGCCGCTGGCGCACAGTCCTCGGCGAGGACGGTGACACCAGTTTCAGTCACCGAGAGGAAACCGCCCGAGACGTCATAGTTCTGCTCGCCGCCGCCTGGGAGCTTGATACGTACCTGGCTCGGCTCGGCCAACTGTCCCAGCAACGGAGCGTGACCGGGAAGAACTCCGAGCTCGCCCTCGGTGGTCCGAGCGACCAGCATGTCGGCCTCACCGGACCACACCATCTGCTCGACCGACACGACCTCGACGTGCACCTGCCTCGCCACGCGGTTCTCCTCTAGCGCCAGGACGGGATCGTCCGAGTGTAGTCAATGGCTCGGGTCATCGGATGAGGGGGGCCGACCGTGCGTGACCGCCCCATGAACGAACGGGCCGGCCCATCGATGGGCCGGCCCGTTCTTCGTCACAAGGACTACTTCATCAGCTCGTGCGCCTTGCGCTCGAGGTCCTCAAGCCCACCGCACATGAAGAAGGCCTGCTCGGGGAAGTGGTCGTACTCGCCCTCGCTGATCTTCTTGAACGCCTCGATCGTCTCCTTCAGCGGGACGGTCGAGCCCGGCGTACCGGTGAACTGCTCCGCCGCGTAGGTGTTCTGCGACAGGAAGCGCTCGATCCGGCGGGCGCGACCCACCACGATCTTGTCTTCCTCGGAGAGCTCGTCCATACCGAGAATGGCGATGATGTCCTGCAGGTCCCGGTAACGCTGGAGGATCTGCTGCACGCCACGGGCCACACTGTAGTGCTCCTGGCCGACGAACTCGGGCGCGAGAATGCGCGAGGTCGAGGCCAGCGGGTCCACCGCCGGGTAGATGCCCTTGTCCGAGATCGACCGCTCCAGGTTGGTCGTCGCGTCCAGGTGGGCGAACGTGGTGGACGGCGCCGGGTCGGTGTAGTCGTCGGCGGGCACGTAGATCGCCTGCAGCGACGTGATGGCCCGGCCACGGACGGAGGTGATCCGCTCCTGCAGTTGGCCCATCTCATCGGCCAGGGTCGGCTGGTAACCCACCGCGGACGGCATCCGGCCGAGCAGGGTGGACACCTCGGAACCGGCCTGGGTGAACCGGAAGATGTTGTCGATGAACAGCAGCACTTCCTGGTTCTTGACGTCCCTGAAGTACTCGGCCATCGTCAGCGCCGAGAGGGCCACCCGCAGCCGGGTGCCCGGCGGCTCGTCCATCTGGCCGAAGACCAGCGCGGTCCGTTCGAGCACGCCGGACTCTTCCATCTCCAGGATCAGGTCGTTGCCCTCACGGGTGCGCTCACCCACGCCGGCGAAGACCGAGGTACCACCGAAGTTACGGGCGACACGGATGATCATCTCCTGGATGAGGACCGTCTTGCCCACGCCGGCCCCGCCGAACAGGCCGATCTTGCCGCCCTTGACGTACGGGGCGAGCAGGTCGAGCACCTTGATGCCGGTCTCCAGCATCTCGGTCTTCGGCTCGAGGTCGGCAAACGCCGGGGGGTTGCGGTGGATCGGCCAGCGCACGCTGAGATCGAGCGTGCTCGGGTCCGCGTTCATAACCTCGCCCAGGGCGTTGAACACGTGCCCCTGGGTGACGTCGCCCACCGGCACGCTGATCGAGGCACCGGTGTCCTCGACCCGGGCGCCCCGGGTCAGACCGTCGGTCGGCTGCATCGAGATCGCCCGGACCATGTTCTCACCGAGGTGCTGGGCGACCTCGAGAGTCAGGACCCGCTTGCCCTCGGCCAGCTCGACTTCCACGTGCAGCGCGTTGAAGATGTCGGGCATGGCGTCGCGCGGGAACTCGGCGTCGACGACCGGGCCGATGACTCGGGCGACGCGGCCCACGCCGGTCTGGGTGCCTGCGGCATCCTTTTCAATTACAGTCATCACACTTCATCTCCCGCCGCAGCGAGCGCGTTCGCGCCGCCGACGATCTCACTGATCTCCTGGGTGATCCCCGCCTGGCGCGCCGAGTTCATCTGGCGCGTCAGGGTCTTGATCATCTCTTCCGCGTTGTCCGTGGCGCTCTTCATCGCACGCCGCCGGGAGGCCGACTCGCTCGCGGCCGAATCGATCAACGCCGCGTAGATGCGGGTGTTGATGTACTTCGGCAGCAACGCCTCGAGCAGCTCATCCGGTTCGGGCTCGAACTCGTAGGCCGGCAGCAGCCCACCTTCGCGCTCCTCGACCTGCATCGGCGCCAGGAACCGCGCCGTCGACACCTGGGTCATCAGGGACTTGAACTGCGTGGAGACCACGTGCAGTTCGTCCACGCCCCGTACGCCGTCGCCGCCGTCCACGTCGTCCGCGCCGGCGACGAACGCCTCGATGAGCGTCTCGCCGATCTCGCGGGCGTTCTCGAAGCGTGGCTGCTCCGAGAAGCCGGTCCAACTGCCCGCGATCTCGCGGTTACGGAACCGGTAGTAGGACACGCCCTTGCGTCCGACGACGTAGAGGGTGACCTGCTTGCCATCCGCCTTCAGCCGGGCGATGAGCTCCTCGGCCGTGCGGATGGCATTGGCGTTGTAGGCACCGGCAAGGCCGCGGTCGCTGGTCACCACGAGTACGCCCGCCCGACGCACCCGCTGCCGTGGAACCAGCAGCGGGTGGTCGATGTTGGCGTTGCTGGCCAGCGCGGTCAGCACCGACGTGATCGCCTCGGCGTAGGGGCGGGACGCCTCGACCCGCTGCTGCGACTTGGCGATACGGCTGGTGGCGACCAACTCCTGCGCCTTGGTGATCTTCTTCGTAGACCGGGTCGAGCGGACCCGCCTACGTAGCGCTTGAATCTGACCGGCCATCGTTACGCCTGAGCCCTCGGCCGCACCTGGCGGGTGACCGTCTCCTGGCTCTCGACACCGTTCTCCATCGCGCTCGCCGGCGCCTCGTTGACCCGCACCGTGTCGTCGCTGGCCAGGAAGGCCTGCTTGAACTTGGTGATCTCCTCGGTCAGGGCGTTGACCGTGTCGTCGCTGAGGTCGTTGGTCTCGGCGATCGTGGTCATCAGCTCCGCACGGTGGCGACGGAGGTGGTCGAGGAAGTCCTGCTCGAAGCGGCGGACGTCGCTGGCGGGGATGTCGTCGAGCTGGCCGGTGGTGCCGGCCCAGATCGAGACGATCTCCTCAACGACCGAGTACGGCGAGTACTGCGGCTGCTTGAGCAGCTCGACCAGGCGCGCGCCCCGCTCCAGCTGGGCCCGCGAGGCCTTGTCCAGATCGGACGCGAACGCTGCGAACGCCTCGAGCTCGCGGTACTGCGCGAGGTCCAGCCGCAGCCGGCCCGAGACCTTCCTCATGGCCTTGACCTGAGCGGAGCCACCGACCCGCGACACCGAGGTGCCGACGTTGATGGCCGGCCGCACGCCCTGGTTGAACAGGTCGGACTCCAGGAAGATCTGGCCGTCGGTGATGGAGATGACGTTGGTCGGGATGTAGGCCGAAATGTCGCTGGCCTTGGTCTCGATGATCGGCAGGCCGGTCATCGAGCCGCCGCCCAGCTCGTCGGATAGCTTGGCGCAGCGCTCCAGCAGCCGGGAGTGCAGGTAGAACACGTCACCCGGGTAGGCCTCGCGGCCCGGCGGGCGACGCAGCAGCAGCGACACGGCGCGGTAGGCCTCGGCCTGCTTGGACAGGTCGTCGAAGACGATGAGGACGTGCTTGCCGTTGTACATCCAGTGCTGGCCGATGGCCGAACCGGTGTAGGGCGCGAGGTACTTGAAGCCGGCCGGGTCGCTCGCCGGGGAGGCCACGATGGTCGTGTACTCCAGCGCACCCTGCTGCTCGAGCGTGGCGCGGATCGACGCGATGGTGGACGCCTTCTGGCCGATGGCGACGTAGATGCAGCGAACCTGCTTCTTCGGGTCGCCGGACCGCCAGTTGTCGCGCTGGTTGAGGATCGTGTCGATCGCGACCGTGGTCTTGCCGGTCTTGCGGTCACCGATGATCAGCTGTCGCTGGCCACGGCCGATCGGCGTCATGGCGTCGATCGCCTTGATACCGGTCTGCAGCGGCTCCTTCACGGGCTGGCGCGACATGACGTTCGGCGCCTGCAGCTCGAGCTCGCGGAAACCCTCGTTCTCGATGTCGCCGAGAGCGTCGATGGGCTGGCCCAGCGGGTCGACCACGCGGCCGAGGAACCCGTCACCAACGGGCACGGAAAGTACCCGGCTGGTGCGCTTGACCTGCTGGCCCTCCTCGATACCGGTGTAGTCACCCAGGACCACGACGCCCATCTCGCGGACGTCGAGGTTCAGCGCGACGCCCAGGGTGCCGTCGCCGAACTCCAACAACTCGTTGGCCATGGTCGAGGGCAGGCCCTCAACGTGCGCGATGCCGTCGCCCGCGTCGGCAACAATGCCGACCTCCTCACGGGAAATCTCGGGCGTGTACGACGAGACGTAGCGCTCTAGGGCGTTGCGAATCTCGTCGGAGGAGATGGTCAGCTCGGCCATCCTCTGCTTCCTCTAGTCTCAGCTCGGGCTACCCGACGGAATCGGGCTACCCGAGGGAATAAGAATCAGTTCTCGTCGCTACCTTGCAAGCGCGGTACGGGCCTCTGCCAGCCTCCGCTGCACGGTCCCGTCATAGAGGTCGGAGCCGACCCGAACGCTCACTCCACCGATGACCTCGGGCTTGACCTCGACTTTCAGGGATACCTGACGACCGTACATCTGGGCTAGCTTGTCGGCCAATGCCCGTTCTTCCGCCTCGGTGGGCGCCACCGCCATGACGACGTAGGCCACCGAAGCATCGCGCCGCGCGGCCGCCAGTTCGACGAGCCGGGTGAGCGCACTCAGGAGGGACCGCCCACCGAAGCCGGTCAGACTCAGCTCCGCCAGGCGTACGGTCGTGGGTCTCGCCTTGCCCTCCAGCAGCGACCGCACCAGCTCGGCGCGCCGCTCGACCTCCACTGCGGGATCGCCGAGCGCCAGGGCGAGCTGCTGATTACCCTCGACTATCTGCCCGAACCGGAACAGCTGGTCCTCGACGTCGATCAACTCGCCGTCGCGCTCCGCGGCTGCGAGCAGGAGATCCACGCCGAGCCGCTCGGTCGCGCTGAGCAGCTCGCTCGGCACCGCCCACCGCGCGCCGACCAGGTCGGTGAGCAGCGCGAGGGTGTCGTCGCTGACCTTGCCGGCCAGCAGCTGCCGAAGCAGGTTCACCCGCGCCTCGGTCGGCCGGCTGATGTCCGCGAGCGCCCGGCGCAGCCGGGGCTCGCGGGTGAGCAGCCCCGCGACCGTCAGAACCTCGTCGGCGATCTCCCGCAGGCGTGCGGGATCAACGCTGGCGGCGAGCTCGTCGAGTCGCTGCTTCACCGGGGCGTACGCCTCGCGGATGGCCGCGGGCTCCATCAGCGCCGCCCTCCAGCGCCGGCCGGCTCGGTGCCTTCGCCGAGCTCGGACAGGAAGCGCTCGACCGTGCCGTGACGACGGGCCTCGTCAGCCAGCGACTCACCGACGATGCGGCTCGCCAGGTCGACCGCCAGGCTGCCCACCTCGGCGCGCAGCTCACGGACGATCAGCGAACGCTCAGCGGCGAGCGCATCCCGACCGGCCGCGATGATCCGGTCGGACTCCTCGCGGGCCTGAGCCAGGATCTCGTCACGGATGCCGACCGAGTCGGCGCGCGCCTCGTCACGAATGCGCGCGGCCTCGCTACGGGCCTCGGCGAGCTGCTGACGGTACTGCTCCAGCAGCGTGTTCGCCTCGGCCTGCGCCTCCTCGGCCCGCTTGATGCCACCCTCGATGGCGTCGACGCGAGCACGGAACGTCTCCTCCATGCGGGGGAAGACGTACTTCATCAGGATGAAGCAGAGCACGCCGAACGCGATGATGCCGACGACGACCTCTTGCCAGATCGGAATAATCGGGTTCGGCGGCTGTGCGCCGGCGGCGAGGAAGAGATTCATGCGGAACTCCCGTCAGTCAGCGGGTATATCAGGCGCCGGCCCACACGAAGCCGAGCGCGATGCCGAAGAGCGCGAGCGCCTCGGACAGGGCGAATCCCATGATCAGCCAGGTACGGTTGTAACCGGCGGACTCGGGCTGGCGGGCCGAAGCCTGGATGTAGGCGGCAAAGACGATACCGACGCCGATGCCGGGGCCGATGGCGGCGAGACCGTAACCGACGGCGGCGAGGCTGCCCGTGACCGCTGCGAGACTGTTCATTCCGGGATTCCTCCTGGGACTGGCGCGTGCTTGTCACGCGTCGTTGGGTTGGCAGTTATTGCCAGGTGTAACGAAAGTTAGTTTTGGATCAGTGCTCTTCCGCGAGCGCGCCCTGCAGGTAGGCCGCGGTCAGAACAATGAAGACATAGGCCTGCAGGACGGCGACGACCGCCTCGAACAGCGTCAGCACGATCGCCAGCAGCCACGCGATCAGAGAGACCGGCTTGAGAAGGATGCTGTTGACGCCGAGCAGCGTGAAGCCGCCGAGCGTGAAGACCAGCAGGATGAGGTGGCCGGCGAACATGTTGGCGAACAGTCGGACCGCGAGAGTCACCGGGCGGATGATCAGGTTGGAGAAGAACTCCATCGGGATCAGCAGCGGCGCGATCCACAGCGGCGTTCCCTCGGGGAACGTGTTCATCCTGAGGTACTTGACGAGCCCGTGTTTGCGGATGCCGACGTAGTTGTACATCAGCCACGAGATGACGCCGAGGAACGCCGGGAAGGCGATGTGCGACATCGGCGAGATCTGTGCGAACGGGATGATGCCCCACAGGTTACTGACGAGCACGAAGAGGAACAGCGACGCGAGGTACGGCGCGAAGCGCAGGCCATCGTGGCTGCCGATCGTCTGCCGGGCCACCCCGTCGCGCACGAAGCCGTACATCGACTCGGCGATCCACTGTCCCTTCGTGGGAACCAGCTTCGGACTGCGGTAGGCAATCAGGAAGAAAAGGATCGTCAACGCGACCCCCGCCCAGAGCAGGACCGTGATCTTCGAGACCCACGGCTGCCCGCCGAGCCCGGGCAGGAAGAACTCCTCAACAGTCGGCGGAAAATGCGCCCCGCCTTGGGCGAGCACCGCCGGTAGCTGCCTCACCGCACCACCCTTCGTACGCCTGGCGCTACGCGCCTAGCCTCTTGACGGTCAAGTAGATCCCTAGCGCCCCGCCGCCGATCAGGCCCACCATCAGCCCGATGTGGGGCCACCCGAGCCAACGGTCGAGCAGCCAGCCAGCGAAGCCCCAGATGCCGATCCCCGACATAAGGTAACCAACAGCCGACCATGCGGCGTTGGCGCCGGCGGCGCCTTGCTCCTGGGGAGACTGGTGATCGGCCATGACGCCGGAAACATATCAGCCGGGGATCTGCGACCGTGACTCGACCCCCGCGTGCCGTACGCGCGGGGGTGTGTCAGGCGTGTCCGGGGGCTGCAGCCGGCGAACGACCACACTACTCGCGCTCGTCCAGGAGTCCAGATTGCGACGGGATCTGTCCGCAACCCGACTGGGCAACTCCTCGCGCAGGTCACCGCCGTAAAGGATCCGGCGACCGTCAGGACTGCTGGTCGATCTCCACATACGGGATGCGGGCGTGCGTGATCCACCACAGGTGGGCCGCGTTCCACCCGATCACCGCAGCTATGATCGAGAATGCCATGGCGTGCAGCCCTGGCCAGGTGCTGCCGCCGAACGCCATGAGCAGGACGCCCAACAGGCTGAACTTGATGGCGTAGGTGGCCAGGCCGACCGGCATGGTCAACTGTGGGCTGATCGAGTCGGCCCAGGCCACGGCCAGGCTGGACAGCACATAACTGACGGCGACCCCGATGACACCGATCGCGGCCCCCAGAGCGCCGGGCCCGCCGCGCGTGATGGCGGCGATCGGGACGGCGAGCACCAGCACCAGCCCCGTGCCGAGCAGTCCGGCGGGCAGGTGGTTCAGCCGGCGGCGAATGCGGCCAGGCGGGCTGGTGGTGGTCATCCGGGGCAGTCTACGGTGCTGCCGCCTCCCGACCACTCCCGGGAAGTCGTGCTCGCCCGCAGCGCCGCCCCGGGGTAACCCTGGAGGTATGCGCTGTCTCGTCACGGGCGCCACCGGGTACGTCGGGGGGCGGCTCGTTCCCCGACTGATCGCCGCCGGTCACGACGTACGGTGCCTGACCCGGGACGCCCGCCGGCTGCGGGACGTCCCGTGGGCCCGGCAGGTGGAGATCGTCACCGGCGACGTGGGCGACCCGGCGACGCTCGCCCCGGCGTTCGCTGGCGTCGATGTCGCGTACTACCTGGTGCACTCGCTGGGCCGCAGGGACTTCGAGGACGTCGACCGGATCGGTGCCGCCAACGTCGCGGCAGCCGCCCGGCGGGCCGGAGTCGGGCGGATCGTCTACCTCGGCGGCCCGGTCCCGGCCGGCGCAGCCGCTTCGGCGCACCTGCGCTCGCGCGCCGAGGTCGCCGACACCCTGCTGTCCAGCGGCGTACCGACGATCGTGCTGCGGGCCGGCGTCATCATCGGGTCGGGGTCGGCATCGTTCGAGATGCTGCGCTACCTGACCGAGCGACTGCCGGTCATGGTTTCGCCGCGGTGGGTACGCAATCGCGTCCAGCCGATCGCCATCCGGGACGTGCTGCGGTACCTCGTCCACGCCGCCGACGCGTTCCCGCCGGGGACCAACCGGGCCTTCGACATCGGCGGCCCGGACATCCTCACGTACTCCGACCTGATGCGGCGGTACGCGGCCGTGGCCGGTCTACGCCGGCGCGTCATCGTGCGGGTACGGCCGCTCACGCCGAAACTGTCCGCACTGTGGGTCGGGCTCGTGACTCCCGTGCCCGACGCGATCGCCCGACCACTGGTCGCGAGCCTCGTACACGAGGCGGTCTGTGGTGAACACGACATCGCTGAGTACATCCCGGACCCTCCGGATGGGCTGACCGGCTTCGACGACGCCGTTCGGCTGGCACTTCGCCGCATCCGCGACGCCGACGTGGAGACCCGGTGGTCGACCGCGGTCTGGCCGGACGCGCCCGGCGAGCCGTTGCCGACCGACCCGACCTGGTCGGGCGGGACCGCCTACACCGACGATCGGGAACGGCCCGTCAACGCCCCGGCGGGCGAGCTCTGGCGGGTGATCGAGTCGATCGGCGGCGCCCACGGCTGGTACTCGTTCCCCCTCGCCTGGTCGGTGCGCGGCTGGCTGGACCGGCTGGTCGGCGGGGTCGGGCTGCGCCGGGGCCGCCGCGACCCGCACCGGCTGCACGTCGGCGAGGCGCTGGACTTCTGGCGGGTCGAGGAGATCGAGCCGGGCGCGCTGCTGCGACTGCGTGCGGAGATGCGACTGCCTGGCCGGGCCTGGCTGGAGATGCGGGTGTACGGCGAATCGGACGGGGACGGCGGCAGCGGCGACCGGCACAGCCGGTACCACCAACGGGCCGTCTATCTGCCGCGCGGCCTGGCCGGACACGCCTACTGGGCCCTCGTCTGGCCGTTCCACGCGGCCATCTTCGGCGGTATGGCCCGCAACATCGCCCACGCCGCCGAGCGGGCGGGCGTTCAGGCGCCGAGCAGGACGGCCGCGAGGGGCCGCACGGTCTGATCGATCTCGTCGGCGACGCGGCCGAAGTATCCGTGGCCACGGCCCCACGGGTCGTCGAGGTCGTCGTCGGGACGCGCCGGCCGATCCCCGCGCACGCCGGCCACCGCGGACACCAGGGCCATTCCGCGCTCGTACACCGCATGAAGCGTCGGCGCGGCGGCCGGCAACGTGGACAGGTCGACGGAGCGCAGCAGCCGGCCGAACTCGCCGAGGACGAACGTGCGCCCGGAGGCGTCGGGGCTGAGGCCGAGCACGAACTCGTGCTGCTCGCCGGTCGCCGTCAGGATCAAGTCGGACGCCTCGATGTGCTCGGCGGCCAGTCGACGGGCGCGGAAGGTGTCGACGTCACCGCCACGGGCGAGCACCTGCCGGGCCGCCGACGGGTCCATCTCGTCACCCGCGTGCCAGCCTCCGGTGCCCGTGCTGTGTACGAGCAGCAGGTCGTCGGCCTTGTCACCGACCAGGTCGCGGGCGGCCACCACGAGCAGCCGCTCGGCCATCGGCGAACGGCAGATGTTGCCCATGCAGACGTGCAGGATGGAGAACGGCGGCACGAGCTCAGTCCTCGACGCCTTCGATGTCGGGGACGACCTCGCGTAGCTTCTCGATCGGGATCGCACCGGCCCGCAGCAGCCGGGGCCGCTCCGAGGTCAGGTCGACGATCGTGCTCGCCACCCGGTCGGGACACTCCCCCGCCTCCAGGTAGACGCTCACCGAGTACCCGAGCTGTTCGCGCGCCTCCTCTGCCGTAATGGCCGAGGGCAGGCCGTGCTTGTTGGCGCTGGAGACGGCCATCGGGCCGGTCTCGCGCAGCACCTCCAGGGCGACCGGGTGCAGCGGCATCCGCACCGCCACCGTGCCGCTGCCCGAGTCGCCGAGGTCCCACTGCAGGCTGGGCGCGTGCTGGACCACGATCGTCAGCGCGCCCGGCCAGAACGCCTCCACCAGGTCACGCGCCATGGGCGACAGCGAGTAGACGAGGCCGTCGAGGGTGTGCCGGGAGCCGACCAGTACGGGCGACGGGTTGTCGCGGCCCTTCGCGTTGAGCAGCGAACGCACCGCCCATGACTTGAACGCGTCGGCACCGATGCCGTACACCGTGTCGGTCGGCATCACGACCAGGTCACCCCGCTGGACGGCCTCGACGGCGGCAGCGATCCCCCGCTCGCGCTCGTCGGGCTTCGAACAGTCGTAGAGCATCACGACGAGAAGTCTGCCACGACCATTCTGGATCGCCGCGGGGTGTCAGACCGACCACTCCGGGTCGCCGCGCGGCGTCAGACGCGCCGAGCCGGAACGGTCGCAAGCCGCGCCGTGGCGAACCGCGGCCGGCCTGTCAGGTCGCGGTGGTCGCCGATCTCGCCGAAACGGCCGTCGGCACGCAGCAGCGCCGGCACGGCTTCGCCCTGGCTGTCGTCGTGCTCGACGCCGAACCAACCGCCCGGTCGCAACAGCCGCGCCACGCGGGGCACCAGGTCACGGATCAGGTCCAGGCCGTCCGCACCTGAAAAGACCGCCGGGTACGGGTCGAAGCGGGCGACCTCGGGAGGTACCAGGGTGCCGGCGGGTACGTACGGCGGGTTGCACAGCACCAGGTCGACGGCACCGTCGAGGTCGGCCAGGAGCCGGGGGTCGGTGACGTCCCCTTCCACGACCCGGACCGCGCTGCCGGCGGCGCTGCTGCTGGCGGCATTGCGGCGAAGCCACTCGAGCGCCGCCGGATCCCGCTCGACGGCGTACACGCGCGCGTCGGGGCGTGCCGCGGCGACGGCGAGGGCGATCGCCCCCGACCCGCTGCACAGATCGACGACGGTGGCCCCGTCCAGCACGCTCAGACCCCACTCGACGAGTAGCTCGGTCTCGGGCCGAGGCACGAAGACCCCGGGTCCGACGGACACCTCGACATGGTGGAACGGGGCGACGCCGGTGAGGTGCTGAAGTGGTACCCGCTGTGCTCGGGCGGCGACCAGCTCCCGCAGGCGGCCGGCCCGTCCCGGGTCCAGAGCGGGCGCGAGGGGCAGCTTCGAGCGGGGCAGTCCGAGCACGTGGGCGGCCAGAATTTCGGCGTCCACGCGGGGCGAGGCGACTCCGGCCGCCGACAAAACGGCCACGGCTTCACGGATCGCCCACGACGAATTGATCGACTGCTCAGCGGCCATGTCGTCAGGGGCTGGGGACACCTCATAATCATGGGGCACCGTGGCGTGGACGCGATGGGGGGTCCGAGGGTGGGCGTTGGCGTCGGGAGCGCCGCCGAACTGGAGCACGTTCGCGCACTTCTACTCGCGGGTCGCTGCACGGAGGCGAGCACGCTCATGCAACGCCTCCTCGCGACCGCGGTCGGAGCCGACCGTGCCGACGCACTGGCCCAGTACCTCGCCGTGCTGATCAACCTGCGGCGCAGCGGCGAGTACAGCGCGACGATGGACGCCGCGTTCGAAGCCGCCCGAGCCCACCCCGACCCGGCCCGAATCGGGCTGCTGCACTCGTTGGCCGCCGTGGTCGCACTGCACGACAACTCGCTCGAGACATGTGTGTGGCACCTCGTGCTGTCGGCGCGCACGCTCAGCGCCGTCGAGCTGACCGACGCCAACATCGTCCGAGCCTGGCACAACCTCGCCATGGCCTACTCGTACTCCGGCTTCCACGGGCACGCGCTCGGCGCCATCGGCCGCGCCCTCGCCGTCGCCGCCTCGCTGGGAATACAGACCGGCTTCTTCGCCGCTCCCGGCATCCGGGTGCGGCACGCCGTCTCTCTCGACCAGCGCGGCGACACCGAGGGCTGCACCCGGATCCTGCGCGACGTCGTGCACGACTTCGGCCTGCGCAGGCGCAACGGCGAGCTGGAGATGCTGCGGCCGATCAGCATCCGGGAGTACGGGTACGCGATCGCACGGCTGGCCGCGCTCGGCCACCATGGGCCGCTGGTCGACACCGATCCCCGCGTGTTGCTGCAGGCCGACGACGACTCCGTCACAGCCCGCGACTTCGCCGTGCTCGGGGCGGTGTGCCTGGCCATAGCCGAGCACCGGCCGGTCGAGGCCCTCGCCCGGCTCGAGACGGCCGAGGTCTCCGACGAGACGTTGGGAGCGGCGGAGGGACACCGGCTGCGTGCCCTCGCCTACCTCACGGCCGGCGACCTGGCCGCCGCGTACGACGCCGACCGGCAGGCGTTCCGCATCGCCGGCGCGTCCAACGAGAAGCTGCGCGACCTGTTCGTCGAGGGCATGGCCGCCCGGGTCGACCACGACGACCTGCGCCGTCGCGCCGACTGGTACGCCGGTGCCGCGAGCACCGACTCGCTGACCGGACTACCCAACCGCCGCTCGCTGGAGCAGTACGTGGATGAGCGGGTGGCCAAGGGCAAGTCCCTCGTCCTCGGTGTGTGCGACCTCGACGGATTCAAGGCGGTCAACACCGTGCATGGGCACCACTCGGGTGACCTGGTGCTACAGCGCGTCGCTGGGGTGCTCATCCGGGTGATGCGCCGGGGCGACTTCGTGGCCCGCTACGGCGGTGACGAGTTCGTGGTCGTGCTCGCGACGACGTCGCAGGAAGAGGCCAGCGAGATCGCCCGCCGCATTGTCAACGCGGTGTCCGGCGAGGACTGGGAGTCGCTGGTGCCTGGCACGCCGGTGAGCGTGACGATCGGCTGGGCGGGCATCTCGGATGACGGTCCGATCGCTACGGTGACCGACGCCTTCGTGGCGGCCGACCAGGAGATGCTGAAGGCCAAGCAGATGCCGCGCGCCTCGTGAGGCGGCGCGGGTAACGGCCGGTCCCTGGCACAGACGGACAACGGGCTGTCGGTACCCCTGGCTCACTGAGCCCGGGACACCGACAGCCCGTCGGATGTCGTGGAGTGTCGAGGGTTACGGTGTTGACGGCGTGCGCCGCTGGCGATCGCTGGCGAGCCAGCGCTCCATTTCGGCACGGCCCTGTGCGCGCTGGCGATCGGCGCATACCGCGGCCCAGGCGTTCGACTGGGCGGTCGGGACTCGGCTCACCCCCAGAACGGAGCAACCGACCCGGTAGATTAGGCCAGCCGTGGCGCCGATGACGGCGCGTGGGGCTGCAGTGATATCGACTGGCGTGTATCGCATCGGCGAAGACATGACTGCGGTTCCCCCTGCGGCTCTGATGCCTATCAAACCGTACCGGACGCAATCCTGCCCGGGATGGGTTTCACGAGTGTGACGGTGCCGTCAATTCGAAGGTTGCGACCGGTGTCATTGTCTTGCAGCAGCAAGATCTACTTGCGCACCAACTGGGTGTCTCCCGCGAGGCGGGCCTGACGCTCGGCCTCGGTCAGCGCGTCGAGCACACCGTCCATATCGCCGGCGAGCGCCAGATCAAGGTTGTACGCGGTGTACCCGATCCGGTGGTCGCTAATCCGGTTCTGCGGGAAGTTGTACGTCCGGATCCGCTCGGACCGGTCAACGGTGCGGATCTGCGCCCTACGCGCGTCGGACGCCGACGCGGCGGCCTGCTCCTCGGCCAGTTGGGCGAGCTTCGCCCGCAGCATCCGCATCGCGCGGTCCTTGTTCTGCAACTGCGACCGCTCGTTCTGGCAGGAGACGACGACGCCGGTCGGGAGGTGGGTGATCCGCACGGCCGAGTCGGTCGTGTTGACGCTCTGCCCACCCGGGCCGGACGAGCGGAACACGTCCACCCGCAGGTCATTCTGGTCGATCTCGACCTCTGCCTCTTCGGCCTCGGGCGTAACCAGTACGCCGGCGGCGCTGGTGTGGATGCGCCCCTGCGACTCGGTCACGGGAACCCGCTGGACGCGGTGGACGCCGCCCTCCCACTTCAGCCGGGACCAGACGCCGTTGCCGCCGTCGGGTACGCCACGGGTCTTGACCGCCACCGCGACGTCCTTGTATCCGCCGAGGTCGGAGTCCTGGGAGTCGAGCACCTCGGTCGCCCAGCCATGCCGTTCGGCGTAGCGCAGGTACATCCGCAGCAGGTCCCCGGCGAACAGCGCCGACTCCTCGCCGCCCTCCCCGGCCTTGATCTCCAGGATCACGTCTTTGGCGTCGTTGGGGTCACGCGGCATGAGCAATTCGGCCAGCCGCTCCTCCAACTCCGGGAGGCGGGCCTCGAGCTCGGCGGCCTCGGCCGCGAAGTCGGGATCGTCGGCGGCGAACTCACGCGCGGCGGACAGGTCGCCACGGACCTGCCTCAGCTCGGCCTCGGTCTTGGCGATCGGGGTCAGCTCGGCGAACCTGCGCCCGACCCGGCGGGCCGTGTTCTGGTCGGCGTGGATGGCCGGGTCGGCAAGGCGCTGCTCCAGCTCGGCGTACTCGGCGAGGAGAGAATCCAGGCGCTCACTGTTCATGATCTTCCTATCTGTGGGCCGGCCCGGACGCTTCTACACGACAGCTGGAGATACGACGACGGCGCCCGCCCGCGGCCCCGGCGGGGGCAGCGCGATGCGGGCGCCGGCGGCGCAGCTACTTGTCAGCCTTCTTGGCCTGAGCCTTGGCTACGTTGGCGTACTTCTGCTGGAACTTCGCGACCCGGCCAGCGGTGTCGAGCACGCGCTGCTTGCCGGTGTAGAACGGGTGGCACGCGCTGCAGGTCTCAACGTGGATCTGCCCGTCCTTGGCCGTGCTACGGGTGGTAAAGGTGTTGCCGCAGGAGCAGGTGACCTCGGTCACGGCGTACTGCGGGTGAGCGTTGGGCTTCAAGACAAGTGATCCTCTCGTGTGTGGTCGCCGGGTCGCCGTCTGCACCACCGCTTGGGGCGCTCGGGCGTGAACCGGTACCTGGCCGACGTACCAGTGTGCCATGTGGGCTCGACCATCTGGTCGGCACTACCCGCTCAGCACATCGGCCTAGTCAACGCCACCGGCGGCCCCGGCATTCCCGGCGACCGCCTGGGCGGGCGGGCCGAACGAGGAGGGCGGCCCGGCTGTCGCCCGGCCGCCCTCGTCGCGTGCTTTCCTGTTACTCGCCCGGTGTGGACTGGGCGTTCTGCTTCAGGAACTCGATGTTGGTCCGGGTCTTCTTGAACCGGTCCAGGAGCAGGTCGAGTGCCTGCTGCGAGTCGAGCGCGTGCAGCACCTTGCGCAGCTTGTGCACGATCACGAGCTCGTCCGGCGCCATCAGGATCTCTTCCTTACGGGTGCCGGACGCATCGATGTCGATGGCCGGGAACACCCGCTTGTCCGCAATCTTGCGGTCAAGCTTGAGCTCGGCGTTACCCGTGCCCTTGAACTCCTCGAAGATGACCGTGTCCATCATGGAACCGGTCTCGACCAGCGCGGTGGCGAGGATCGTCAGCGAGCCACCGTTTTCGATGTTGCGGGCCGCACCCAGGAAGCGCTTGGGCGGGTACAGCGCCGTGGAGTCGATACCGCCGGAGAGGATCCGGCCGCTGACCTTGGCCTCGAGGTTGTACGCCCGACCCAGACGGGTGATCGAGTCGAGCAGCACGATCACGTCGTGACCCAGCTCGACCAGGCGCTTGGCCCGCTCGATCGCCAACTCGGCCACCATGGTGTGGTCGCCCGGCGGCCGGTCGAACGTCGAGGCGATGACCTCGCCCTTCACCGACCGCTGCATGTCGGTGACCTCTTCGGGCCGCTCGTCGACGAGAACGACCATCAGATGGCACTCCGGGTTGTTGTGGGTGATC
>JAOPWA010000552.1 GCA_025965915.1 Dactylosporangium sp.
TGAACCGCCCGGTACAGGCTACGAAACGCCTCCTCGTCACCGCTCTGCGCGGCGGACACCAGCGGCGACAGATCCGTCGGCCGGGCCGTCAACGGCTCAACCTCTGTCACCGACTCCACCTCGCCACACAGAAACGCCACGTACCTGAAGGCGTCATCGGCTCCGAAAACGTCACACCCACCCGTCAACACGGCGAAGGTGGCCCGGGAGGGACTGCCCCCGGTTCGGTTGACTCCTGACCTGTGAGGATGCGTTCCTCGCTGGAAGGATGTCTGTCATGCCGAAAGCGGGGACTGTATGCGGGATCGAATGTATCGATCGTCGTCTCAGTCTGGCGCCGGTGACGTCACATGACAAGGCGCGTCGGATGAACGGGAAACGATGGTCTGTGGACGTGACACCGCAAAGCGCGTAACGGCCCGTGGCGCAGGCACTAGCTCGGCGGCCGCGGCCCGTACCGATGGAGAACAGTCCCAGCGTCCAGCCGTGACGAGTTGGCCGCCGATGGCCTAGCGTGCAGGTGTGAACGCATTGAGGGTCCTGTTCATCGGTGGCAGCGGCATCATCAGTTCGGCCTGCGCTCGTCTCGCCGTCGAGCGCGGCATCGAGTTGTACGTGCTCACCCGTGGCCGCAGTACCGACCGGCCACTTCCCCCGCAAGCTACGGCGCTGCACGGCGATATCCGCGATCCCGCTTCCGTGCAGGACGCCCTCGGCGGGCGCGACTTCGACGCCGTCGTCGACTGGGTCGCGTTCACGTCGCAGCAGGTGCAGGCCGACATCGACCTGTTCCGTGGTCGCACCGGGCAGTACGTGTTCATCAGTTCGGCTTCGGCGTACCAGACTCCGCCGGCGCGGCTGCCGGTCGTGGAGTCCCTGCCGCTGCGCAACCCGTTCTGGCAGTACTCCCGCGACAAGATCGCCTGCGAGGACGTCCTCGTCGCGGCCTACCGTGCCGAGGGTTTTCCAGTGACGATCGTGCGGCCGTCACACACCTACGACAAGACCGCTGTCCCGTTCGACGGCGGCTGGACGGTGCTGGGCCGGATGCGTCAGGGCAAGGAGGTCGTCGTGCACGGCGACGGCACATCCCTGTGGACGCTCACCCACCACACGGACTTCGCCCGGGGGTTCGTCCCGCTGCTCGGTCACCCCCGCACGATCGGCGATGCCTTCCACATCACCTCCGACGACGTACTGACGTGGAATCAGATCGCCGAGAGCCTGGCGGCCGCCGCGGGAGTCGAAGCTCGGATCGTCCACGTACCGTCGGAGACGATCGCGGCGGCCGACCCGCAATGGGGCGCCGGCCTGCTGGGTGACAAGGCGCACTCCATGGTGTTCGACAACTCCAAACTGCGCGGCGTGGTGCCGGGCTACGTCGCGACGATCCCGTTCGAGCAGGGCGCGCGTGAGATCGTCGCGTGGTACGACGAAGACCCATCCCGGCAGCGGGTCGACGCGCGGCTGGACACCGTGATGGACAGGCTGGTCGAGACCTACCGGCCGCGACCGTTTCCGCTGTGACGCCTACCGGGTCGGTCACGGCGTCCGAGGTGTGTCCGGCCTGCAGGGAGCGACGGAGTGAGGACGGCTCATCGAACGCCCCACTGGCCGGGTAAATCCTCGTCGTCCGTTGGTGTGATGCTCTAGCGCGAGGGTAGGGCGTAGACGGATCCTCGATACGCGACGGGGGGACGCGATGATACCGACGCAATATGATGCCTGCCCGTGCGCCCTCGGCCAGGAGCGGCCCTCGCGCAACTGAGGCCGATGGACCTGGCTCGCCCAGGACCATCGCCCCTGGGAGTTCCCCAACCACCGGCGTATCCAGGTTATTGACAGGCCGGCCCACCAGACGAAACCGCGACAACCGAAGGCAGCGGCGCCGCCCTGCCGTCCGTCCTTGTCGTTTGAGCACGTTGATGAAGTCCACCGCGATAGTCGCTCTGAGCGGCCGCGCTTGAGGCTGATCCTCGATGAGGTGGGCCGGTGGTTGTTGCCATCCAGGGCGGCGCGCTGCGCGATGAGAACTCTGCACAAGTGGTCCGCTTCGTGCCAGAGCGGCCGCAGCCATGTCCTGGAAGAAGAGTAGGGGATAAGGGAATGAGTAACCAACGACCAAACACGACCACGGACGCCGGTATCCCAGTGTCCAGCGATGAATACTCGCTCACGGTCGGCCCCGGCGGCCCCAATCTGTTGCAGGATGCCTACCTGATCGAGAAGCTGGCCCACTTCGTCCGCGAGCGCGTCCCCGATCGCGTGTACCACGTCAAGGGCAGCGGCGCCTTCGGCTACTTCGAGGTGACCGCCGACGTCAGCCAGTGGACCAAGGCCGCCTTCCTCAACACAGTCGGCAAGCGCACGCCGATCCTCGCACGCCTGTCGTCGGTGGCCGGCGAGGAGGGCTACGCGGACACGGACCGCGACGTGCGCGGCTTCGCCCTCAAGTTCTACACCGAAGAGGGCAACTACGACATGGTCGGCAACAACACGCCGGTCTTCTTCGTGCGCGACCCCATGAAGTTCCCTGACTTCATCCACTCGCAGGAGCGCATGCCCGACACCGGCCTGCGCAGCAACAACGCGCAGTGGGACTTCTGGACGCTCTCGCCCGAGTCGGCCCACCAGGTGACAATCCTGATGAGCGACCGGGGCACGCCGCGCACCTTGCGCAACATGAACGGCTACAGCAGTGACACGTACATGTGGGAGAACGCCGCCGGCGAGAAGTTCTGGGTCAAGTACCACTTCAAGACCGAGCAGGGCATCCAGAACTTCACCGACGCCGAGGCCAAGGCCATGCGCGCCGAGGACCTCGACTACCACCGGCGTGACCTGTGGGAGGCGATCGCCCGCAACGACCACCCGTCCTGGCGCCTCGAGATGCAGATCATGCCGTACGAGGACGCAGCCAATTACCGCTTCAACCCGTTCGACATCACCAAGGTCTGGCCGCACGAGGACTACCCGACGATCCCGATCGGCCGGATGGTGCTCGACCGCAACCCCGAGAACTTCTTCGCCCAGATCGTGCAGGCCGGGTTCGAGGTGTCGAACATGGTCCCGGGCATCGGGCCCAGCCCGGACCGGATGGTGCTGGGGCGGATGTTCGCCTACGGCGACTCGAGCCGCTATCGCACCGGCCCGAAC
>JAOPWA010000555.1 GCA_025965915.1 Dactylosporangium sp.
CGGCGTCCCGGCAGGCCAGGTCGGTTTCCCCCCGGTAATGCCGGGTAGGTCCGATCGGGTATCGGCGACGCCCCGCCGTCGGCGACACCCACGCCCAGCTCCCGCGTCCGGCCCTACCGAGCCCGTCCGGCATCGCCGATGAGAGGTGGGTCAGGTGAACATCCGCATCCTGCTCGCTGACGACCACGCGATGGTGCGTCAGGGACTCCGCGCCTTCCTGGGCCTCAGCAAGGACTTGCAGACCGTCGGCGAGGCCGTCGACGGGAGGCAGGCGGTCGACCTCGCCCACCAACTGCACCCCGACCTGGTACTGATGGACCTGCTCATGCCGGTACTGGACGGCGTCAGCGCAACCGCCGCGATCCGCCGCGAACTGCCCGAGGTGGAGGTGCTGGCGCTCACGGGGTACCTCGAGGACCATCTCATCGCCGACGCGCTGCACGCCGGGGCGGTGGGTTATCTGCTCAAGGACACCGACGCGGAGGACCTGCAGCGTGCCGTCCGGGCCGCCGCGGCCGGCCAGGTGCAACTCTCGTCGGCCGTGGCCGCCCGGCTGGTACGCGACGGCCACATGCCGGGTAGCCCACCGCAGCTGACCCGGCGCGAGGAGCAGGTGCTCGTACTGCTGGCCAGGGGCCGGGCCAACGGCCAGATCGCCCGCGAGCTCCACATCGCGCCGCAGACGGTGAAGACGCACGTCAGCAACATCCTCGCGAAGCTCAATTCGCAGAGCCGCACCCAGGCCGCGCTGTACGCGATGCGGGTGGGTCTCGTCCCCATAAACGAAACGGCGACCAGTTGACTGGAGGCCGAACAGGTGGTGACTGCACAGCGGCAAGCCCGTCCGGCCGATCGGTACGCCCAGCTTGGTCGTGCGATCACGGAGCTCAACGCCGACGTCAGGCAGGGGCGTGACCGCACGGAGGTACTCGAACGGATCTGCGTCCATGCACGCACGCTCACCACGGCCTCCAGCGCGACCACCATGATCGCCGACCAGGACGGGGTACTGGTGGTGCGCGCCGTGGCCGGGCCGGTCGCCACGTGGCTGCCGGGGGTACGGGTACCCGTCGGCGACACCCTCGCCGGCACCGTACTGCGCGAACGCGGTCCGATCTCCGCCGGCCTGCGACGGTCGGTGTACCGCTACGAGCAGGCACTGGCGGCGGCGGGCCTGCGTCGCGTGCTCTACCTGCCGATCCCCGGGTACGGGTCGGTGGCCGGGGTGCTCGGCGTGGCATACCGGCGCGGCGGCGCGGTGACGGCCCGCGAGCTGCGCCTGTTGGAGCCCCTGGCCGCGGTCGCCGGCCTGGTGCCGCCGCCGGACTCCGTACCCGGTAATCCGGGCGGGCTGGCCGCTATCGCGGCGCGGGACCCGGGTCGGTCGCGGGACCGCCTTCAGGCACTGGTCGAGCGGGTGGTCGCGATGACCGGGACCACCGACTGTGCCGTGTACCTGCCCGGCGCCGGCCGCACCCTGACCCCGATCGCGGTCGCCACCGGAGAGACGAACGGGGACGGCCCGGTCGACCCGTCGACCGTGTCGCGGCTGCTCGCCGAGCGGCGACCCGCCACGCTATGGCACCTGGCGAGCGGCTCGCTGCTGTGCCTGCCCCTGCCTGCCGGCCGGACGGTGCTGGGCGCGCTGTGCGCGCGCTGGCCCGATGGCGTCGAACCGGATCCGGCCGAGCGGATGCTGGTCAACCTCACCGCCGGTGAGGCCGCATCCCTGGTGGACAGCGGCCGGCGCCGTGCCGGGGCCGAGGAGCAGGTCGCCGCCCGCGAGCGCGAGTGGCTGGCCCGCGAGCTGCACGACTCGGTGGTGCAGACGCTGTACGGGATCAGCCTCGGCGCCGGTGCCGCCGGCGAACTGCTGCGCAACGACACCGCTCAGGCGCAGCAGTCGGTGGCATGGATCCACGAAACGGCCGTCGCCGGGTTGACGGAGATGCACGGGCTCATCCAACGCCTGCGCCCGGACGCGCTGGCCGACAACGGACTCATCGCCGCGCTCGGGCGGCTGCTGGAGACACTGCACACGCTGCACGGCTGCCGCACCACGGCCGAACTGGGCCCGGAGCCCGCCGTCAGCCCGGAGGTGCGCCAGGCGCTGTACCGCGTCGCGCAGGAGGCGATCGCGAACGCCGCCAAGCACGCCCGAGCGGGGCAGGTCACGCTGCGCCTGTACGCACACGACCCGAACGTGGTGCTGGAGATCATCGACGACGGGCAGGGCTTCACCTCGAGCGGCGACTTCCGCGGGCGGCTCGGTATCCGTTCGATGCGTGAACGGGCCGAGGCGGCGGGTGGCCGGCTCGACATCATCACGGCTCCCGGCCGTGGCACGGTGGTCCGCGCCGAGGTGCCCATCAGCGCGTGACGCCGGTCCTATCCGCCCAGCAGGGCCAGGTCGTCGCCGGTGAGCCGCACCGAGGCGGCCGCGATGTTCTCCTCCAGGTGCGCCACCCGGCTGGTCCCCGGGATCGGCAGCATCACCGGTGACCGCGCCAGCAGCCACGCGAGCGCGGTCTGCGCGCGGCTGAGCCCATGCCGGGCGGCGACCGTGGCGAGCGGGTCGTCGCCGGCCACTCCGCCTGCTCCGCCGGCCACTCCGCCGGCCCCGCCTGCGACGAGGGGGAAGAACGGCAGGTAGGGGATGCCCGCGGCGGTGCACCGGTCGAGTACGGGCTGGTCGTCACGCAGGCCGACGCCGTACTGGTTGGAGACGGAAGCCACGTCGGTCACCGCGAGGGCGTCCTCGAGCTGGTCGAGCGTCACGTTGGACAGGCCGATCCGCTGGACCTTGCCCTCCGCGCGTAGGTCGAGCATCGTGCCGAGCGCGTGGGCGAAGCTGGTCCCACCGGCCGCCTGGTCGCCCATCCAGCGCAGGTGCACCACGGGGATCGAGTCCAGGCCGAGCACCCGCAGGTCGCGCTCACAGCCGGCGCGCAGCTCGGCATCGCTGACCGCCCCGTACCAGGAGCCGTCGTCGCCCCGGGCGCCGCCGAGCTTGGTGACCAGGACCAGGTCCTCCGGGTACGGGCGCAGCGCTTCCGCGATCAACTCGTTGGCCACGTCAAGGCCGTAGTACCACGCCGTGTCGATCACCCGCACACCCAGCTCGACGGCCCGGCGCAGCACCGCGAGCGCCTCGGTCCGGTCCCCCGGCGGACCCCACACCCCCGGCCCGGGCAGTCGCATCGCGCCGTAACCCATCCGGGGAACATCACGGTCGGCGAGACGGACGGTTCCGGCCACACGAGCATCGGGTACGGGCACGGCGCCAGCCTATCGGCACCCGTCGACCATCGGAGATCAGCGGTACTTGCTGGCTGAATTGCGGCGGTTGAGCCCTGCCGGCGAGCCCAGCAGCGTCCGTTGGATACGTTCCCGCTCGTGACTGCGCCGGTCGGTGACGTCGCGCATGGTGATGACGAGGCCGCAGACCATCCGGTCCTGGCGCAGGTCCCGGCAGCTGACCTCGACCAGGACCCGGCTGCCGTCGGGACGCCGAAGGCTCCAGGAGTCACGGGCGTCGGACTCGGCGGATCGCTGCGCCCGTTCCAAGGTCCGCCCGACCTGGTCGCGATCTTCGGGGTGGACGACGTCGCGCAGGGTGGCGAACGGGGGCGGGTCGGCGCCGAGGACCCTCGCCAGTGACGGGCTCGCATAGCGGATCCGGTCGTCATCGTCGAGGACGAGTACGACGTCGGCGGTGTTCTGCACGACGGTGCGCACGTACTGGTCGCGGTCTCGCAGGTTGACCGCGTCGGTCAGTGCGATCCGCTCCAGCGCCAGCGCCGCCTGCGCCGTGAGTACCTCGACGGAGTCCCGCACTCCGGCGAGCACGTCATCGTGGGCCGCCAGGAAGAGGGCCCCGCCGCCCGCCGGACCGACGGACGGGAGGTCGACGTTCAGCGAGCACACCAGCGTGGTCTCGAAGTGGTCCAACTGTTCGCGCAGACCGGGAGGGAGCGTACGGGTGTGCAGTAACCGGGTACGCCGGTCGGCCGTCGGCGCCGGTACCGGGTCGATACCGGGCGGCCGCTGCTCCCCGTCCCCGTCATCGGCGGCCGGCGTCGCGGGACTGTCGCCGGGGGCGTACACGAGGGCGCGCCCGGCCGCGGGCGGCATGAGACCGCCGATCGCGGCCCGCAGCGCCACGCCCACCTCCGCCTGGTCGGCGACGGCCACGAGCGTCCCGCACGCCTCGCGCAGGCCGCGCTCCCGGGCGAGCGCCC
>JAOPWA010000583.1 GCA_025965915.1 Dactylosporangium sp.
ATCGTGACGCCCGGGTGGTCGGCGAGGTGGCGGCGCAGGTGGGCGCGGGTGTCCAGGCGGGTACGGGCGTCAAGCGCGGCGAGTGGTTCGTCGAGCAGGAGGAGGGTCGGCTCGACCGCGAGGGCCCGGGCCAGGGCGACCCGCTGGGCCTGCCCGCCCGAGAGTTGCCGGGGCTTGGCGTGGGACTGGTCGGCCAGGCCCATCCGCTTCAGCCAGCCCGCCGCGCGGCTGCGCGCTTCGGCCCGCCCGACGTGCTGGCAGCGTAGCCCGAAGGCGACGTTGTCCAGCGCGGTGAGGTGGGGAAAGAGCAGGTAGTCCTGGAAGACCACGCCGATCGGGCGACGGTGGGCCGGCATCTCATCGAGCGTCACGTCGTCGAGCCGGATATGCCCCGCGTGCGATGGGTGCAGCCCAGCCAGTACGCGCAGCGCGGTCGTCTTGCCCGCGCCGTTGGGGCCGAGCAGGGCCACCACCTCGCCGGCCGCCGCGGTGAGCGTCACGTCCAGGCGGAACGCGCCGAGGGACGCGACGAGGTGGGTGTCGAGCAGCGTCACGGCGTACTCATCCAGCGCTCACGAAGGCCGGCGAGGACCGCCACCGACACGGCCAGCAGGAGCAGGCTCAACACGATGGCCGCGGCCGGGTCGGACTCCAGGGCGAGGTAGACGGCCAGGGGCATGGTCTGGGTACGCCCCGGGAAGTTGCCGGCGAATGTGATCGTCGCGCCGAACTCGCCGAGCGCGCGGGCCCAGCACAGCACCGCGCCGGCCGCCACGCCGGGCGTCACCAGCGGCAGGGTGACCCGGCGGAACGCGGTCCACGGGGTGGCTCCCAGGGTCGCGGCGGCCTCTTCGAATCGGGCGTCCGCGGCGCGTAGCGCTCCCTCCACGCTGACGACCAGAAACGGCATGGCCACGAACGTCTCGGCGAGTACGACCGCGGTCGTGGTGAACGGCACGGTTACCCCGAACGTGCTCTCCAGCCACCCGCCGAGCAGTCCCCGGCGGCCGAACACGAGCAGCAGCGCCACCCCGCCGACCACCGGGGGCAGCACCAGCGGCAGCGTGACGAAGGCCCGCATCAGGCGGCGGCCGGGGAAGGTGCGGCGGGCCAGCAGCCAGGCCAGCGGCACGCCGAGAACGACCGACACCATCGTCGCGGCGGTGGCGGTGACCAGTGACAACCTCAGCGCGTCGACCACGCCGGGCGCGGCCAACCGGGCCGGCAGCTCTGACCAGGGGGTACGGGCCAGCAGACCGACCAGCGGCAAGACGAGGAACGCCAGGCCGGCGGCGGCCGGAAGGGCCAGCGCCAGCGGAACGCGGCCGTTCATGGCCGCTGGAACCCGGCGCGGGTCAGCACCGTCTGCGCGGGCTCCGACCGCGCGTACGCCACGAAAGCCTTCGCGCCCACCGGATTGGGGCCCTTGCTCAACGCGACGATCGGGTAGTCGTTGACCGCCTTCGCCGATTCCGGGAACTCCACGCCATCCACCTGGGACGCGGCGGTATGCGCGTCGGTGCGGTAGACCAGCGCAGCGTCGACCTCGCCAAGCCGGACCTTGGACAGCGCCGCCTTGACGTCCTGCTCGAGCGTGACCGGCGTGAACCTGACGCCCGCCGCGTCGAGCGCCTTCGCGGCAGCAGCCCCACACGGCACCGTCGTGGCGCACAGCGCCACCTTCACACCGGGTGTCGTGAGGTCGGTCAGTCCGCCGATCCGCTTCGGGTTGCCCTTCGGCACGGCGATGACGAGTTGGTTGCGGGTGAAGACGTCCGCCGGTCCGGCGATGAGGCCGGCATCGGTGACCTGCTTCATGGTGGCCGGACTGGCGGAGGCGAACACATCCGCGGGCGCGCCGGCCGTGATCTGCTGGGCGAGCGTGGAACTGCCGCCGAAGGAGAAGGTGACGCGTACGCTCGGGTTGGCCCTTTCGAAGTCCTTGCCGATCTGGGTGAACGACTCGGTGAGTGAGGCGGCGGCCAGGACGGTGACCGTTCCGCCTGATGTGTCCGAGGCGCGAGCGCCATGCCCGCCACAGCCTGCGGCCGCCATGGCCATCGCCAGCACGACGGCGCTCAGCATCGTCAGTCGCCTCAAGGCAGCTCCACGACGACAGTGGTGGACTTGACGACCGCGACCGCTACGCAGCCGACTTCGAGGCCTAGCTGGTCGGCGGCCTCCCGACTCATCAGCGACACCACCCGGAACGGACCGGCCTGGATCTCCACCTGCGCCATCACCGTGTCGCGGGTGACGGCGGTGATGATCCCGCGCAGCCGGTTGCGCGCGGACGACCGTGCCCCGGTGTCGTCGCGGTCGGAGCACACGTACGCGGCGAGGTCGGCGCCGTCGACCACGCGATGGCCGTGCTCGTCGCGGGTGGCGGTCAGCCGCCCACCGTCGATCAGGCGGCGCACGGTGTCGGCGCTGACGCCGAGCAGGTCGGCGGCCTCCCCGATCCGGAACACTGTCACGCCGATCACTGTAGCTTCGCGGCTGCCAATGCGAAACGCCCTAACGGCTCGCTAATCAGAGGGTAAGTGGGAAGGAAGCCGGCAGGCGCGAGGGGCGCCCGACACCGGCCAGCCGCGCACCCAGCCGGATAGGCTGGTCGAGTTCGAAGGGGAGTGGCCGCTCACCGGGCGGGTCGTTTGTGATCCCTATAGTCCTGCTGTTGGCTTCCGCTGTGGCGATTTATCTCGCCTGCGAGTGGTTCGTCAACGCCGTCGAGTGGCTGGGCCTGCGACTCAAGGTGGGCCCCCTCGCTGTCGGCACGATCCTCGCCGCCTTGGGTACGGCACTGCCCGAAAGCGCCGTCACGGGCGTCGCCGCGATTCTCGGACACACGCCCGAGGAGAAGGCGATCGCGGTCGGTGCGGCCATGGGTGGCCCCCTCGCGCTGGCCACGGTCGCGTACGCCGTCGTCGGCCTGACGCTGCTCGCCCAACGCCGACACCCGACGCCCCAGGAGTACGGCGACCTGCGCAAGCTGCGCCGCGACCAGCTGTGGTTTCTGATGATCTTCGTCGTCAAGGTGGGCCTCGGCCTCGTCGCCTTCGCCATCAAGCCGTGGCTCGGGCTGCTCTTCTTCGTCGCGTACGCGGTGTACTTCTGGCGGGAGATCCGTGTCCCCAACGAGCCCGGTGTACTCGGCGACGCCCTCGAACCACTGCGGATCCAGCGCCGCACCGAGCACCCGTCCAACTGGGCCATCGTCGGGCAGACCCTCGCCACCCTCGTGGTGGTGTTCATCGCGTCGCAGGTGTTCGTGCACCAACTCGAGGTCGTCGGGCCGATGATCGGACTCCCCGCGACGGTCACCGCGCTGCTGCTGTCGCCGGTCGCGACCGAACTGCCGGAGACGCTCAACGCGGTGATCTGGACCCGCCAGGGCAAGATGAAGCTGGCTCTTGCCAACATCAGCGGCGCGATGATGATTCAGGCGACCGTGCCCAGCGGTATCGG
>JAOPWA010000588.1 GCA_025965915.1 Dactylosporangium sp.
GGAGGCCGACCGCGCCGACGTGGTGGCCGAGCGCGACCGCATCGCCGCGGAACGGGATGATGCACCGCCGTCGTCGCCGACGCGTCCAGCCCCTCGGGCGGGCCGGGCCGGGGCCCCGCTGTGGCGGCTGGTGCGGTTCACCGACGGCGTCGACGCCGCCGACGCGGCCGGGGTCGAGGCCGCCCTGTACGCCGCCGGGCTGCTCGACGCCTGGCTGCACCCGTCCGGCGAGGACACGTTCGCCGCCCTGGCCACCGGCGAGCAGGACGCGTACCTGCGGGCGGGTCCGCCGGCGGCCGGTGCGAGCCTGGCGGACGTGCTGGTGCCGGAAGCCCAGGATCTGGTTGCGGCGGACCGGATCGTCGCGGTCCTGGCGTCCATCGCCCTCGACGAGCTCGCCGGTGTCGCGCCGTCGGGCCGGTGGGGGCAGGGTGCCGGCGTCGGTCGGTTCACCAAGGACCGGTGCGAGTACATCGGTGCGACGGCGCGGGCGGCCCGGCGGGCCGCCCGGATCGCCGAGTGCGACCGCCGCATCGCGGCACTGGACGCCACCGTCGCCGCGGTCGGCGCCGAACGCGCCGCGCTGCAATCCGTGCTCAAGCAGGTGGACGCCGCTGCGGACGCGTTGCCACCGCTCTCCGGCATCCACACCGCGCTGCGCGAGCTCGATCGGGCCGCGGCCGCCCTACGGGTCCGGCAGGAGGCGGCCGCCGAAGCGGCCACCCGCCTGGACGCCGCCGTGGCCGAACAGGCCACCGCCGGGACCGCCCTGCGCCGGGTGGTCGCCGCACGCGGTCTGCCCGTCGACCGGCTCGACGCCGTCGCCGCCGCCGTCGACCGGTTCGACCGCCTCGGGGTACGCCTCGAGGCCGCCCACCGGGCCGCCGACGCCGCCGACGGCGCCGCCGTCCAAGCGGAGGACCGACACGCCGAGGCTCAGGAGCGGCTCGACGCCGCCCGTGCCGAGGCGCGCGCCGCGCACGTCCGGCACCGGGAGAAGGCCGAGGAGTTGCGCACCCTCGGCGAGGCGATCGGTGCCGAGGCTCAGCAGGTGCTGGCCGACGTCACCCGCACAACCGACGAGATCGCGGCAGCCGAGGGGACGCTGCGCGACGCCCGCGCGGCGCACAGCACGGCGTTGCAGGAGCGGGCCGGCGCCACCACGCGCGTCGACCTCGGCGTCGAGGCTGTCGCCGCCGCCCTGCGGGAGGTCCGGCGCGAGGCGCAGCGGTTGCGCCCGTACGCGCACGCCGACCTGCTCGGGCTGATGCGCTGCCCGACCGGGCTGCGCTGGCCCGTCCGCGAGAGCGAAGATCTCGACGCCGCGGTCATCGAGCTGCACGAGGCCATCCTCACCGCGACCCGCGAGCTGACCCCCACGGAGACGTCGCTCAAGCAGAGCGCCACCCGGCTCACCACCGCGCTCGGCGAGTTGCAGGCGCAGCTGCCCGCCGCCGGGCTGGATCATCGCCCCGAGTGGGACACCGACGACGGCGTCATCGTGGTACGGGTCGCCGACGAGCAGGGTCTCACGCCCGTCGCCCACTTCGCCGAGCGGATCGCCCGGGAACGCCGCGACCAGGAACAGCTGCTCACCGACGCCGAGCAGCGCGTCTTCGAGGACGCCCTGCTCGGCCAGCTCGCCCGGCAGATCCACCACCGCACCATCGAGGCCCGCGACCTGGTCGACGCCATGGACACCCAGATGCGGGCCAGACGCATGTCGTCGGGGCTCACCGTCGGCGTCGGCTGGCGGCTCTCCGACGACCTCGACGCCGAGCAGCGGGAGGTCTGCAAGCTGCTGGAGAAGGATCCGGCCCGGCTGGGCCCGACGCAGCTCACCACGCTGCGGCGGCACTTCGCGCACCGGATCAAGGCGGCCCGGTCCGTCGCGCCGGAGAAGCCGTACCGGGAACTGCTGGCCGACGTGCTCGACTATCGGCAGTGGCGGGTGTTCGCGTTCACCCTGCACCGGCCCGGCGGCACGGCAGAGCCGCTCACCCGCGCCCGGCACAGCCAGCTTTCCGGCGGAGAGCAGTCCGTGTCGCTGCATCTGCCGCTGTTCGCCGCCGCGAACGCCCTCTTCGGCTCGGCCCGCCCCGACGCACCCCGGCTGCTCGGTCTCGACGAGGCGTTCGCGGGCGTCGACGACACCGGCCGCGGTGAGCTGATGTCGCTCGCCAAGCAGTTCGACCTGGACCTGTTCATGACCGGCTACGACCTGTGGGCCACTCACCCGGCCGTCACCGGGGCGGCGCACTACGACCTGTCCCACTCCGCCGTCGACCACACCGTCTCGACGGTCCTGCTCGTCTGGGACGGCGCGATGAACGTCGCCGACTTCGACGGCACCCTCGCCCGCGCCCTCGGCTCGCCGGAGACCCGGCGGGCGCCCGCCCTCGCCGATGGCTGACCTGCTCGACGATCCGGGGTGGCGGCGGCTGCTCGCCGCGGCCCGGCGCAGCCTCGAACGCACCGGCGGTAGCCTCGACGGCGCGGTGTCGCTGAGCGCGCCGACCGACGCCGAGCGCCTGGTCGTCATCGGCGTCACCGGAGTACACCGTCCGGCAGGCGTAGGCCGGCTCACCGTGCGGCTCGCCGAGCTGGACGAACACCTGCGCGCCGCGTACGGCGCCGGCCTCGCCGTGGTGCTGGGGCCGCTGCGCGACCGGCCGGGTGAACGCAGGCGGGAAGCCGCCGGGCGCGACGCGGTGCTGTCGGTCGCTGCCGAATGCCGGCACGCCGGCATTGCCTGGTACGGGGAGTGGCTCGACGGCCTGCGCCGGGACGGCACGCTCACCCGGATCGTCCGTGGCGGTCTGCCGTTCGCCGACGTGGTGACGGTCCTCGACGCGCTGCCCGCGGTCGACGAGCCCTTGCCGGCCCTTGCCGAACGGGTCCTGGGCGACACCAAGGCGCTTGCCGACGGGTTCGTCCGCGGTGTTGTGCTGCGGGCCCTCGCCGGGTGGCACGGGGTGAGCGCACCGTCCGGCGCGGAACAGGAACGCGCGCTCTGGGAACTCGCCGGCGTGGTCCCCGACGACCTCGCCAGCCAGGTGCTCGTCCTCGGGGTCCCGGCGAGCGGGGGAGTGCTGGGCGAGTGGCTGACGTCCGCCGCGGCGGTAGGGGTGCCGTTCCGGGTGACCCTCCACCAGTTGCGGCTCGCCCCCCTGGCCCTCGACTGCGACGAGGTCTTCGTCTGCGAGAACCCAGCCGTGCTGCGGGCCGCCGCCGCCCGCCCGTCGCGCCCGCTGGTGTGTACCGAGGGAGTGCCGTCGGTCGCCGTCCACGCACTCCTGCGGGCCGCCAGGGCCGGGACGCGGATCTGGTGGCGAAACGACTTCGACTGGACCGGCGTGCGCCTCACCGCAGCCGCTCTCGCGCGTTATCCGGCTGCCGCCGCCTGGCGGATGTCTGCCACCGACTACGTGGATGCCGCTACCACGGGAGGGCCGCTGCTCGGCAGTCCGGTGGCCACGCCCTGGGATCCGCGACTGGCTTCTGCGATGTGCGAGACCGGTCGGGCGGTCATGGAGGAACGGCTGCTCGGTGAGCTGTTGGATGACCTTCATGCGGGGCAGTCGCGATAGGCCAGGACTCGTGGTTGCGGCCGCCGTCGCCGCCGACCCAACTGAGGTGCGTCGCCTGAGGAAGCTCCCGACTGCGAGCTTCACGGACAGTTTTCCTGAACCTGAGTGGTCGAAGTGCGATGGTGCTCCACCGGTGCTTCGGGCCATCGGCGACATGGCGTTTGGGTTGCTCGACGGGTGCTCGGGCGCCATGGACAGGTTCAGCTTCGGTGGACCGCATGGTACGTCCGTGCGGTGGAAAAGGACAAACTAGACAGTACATGAATTGGTGGGACGCGCAGGAACGGGAGAGCCTTGATTAAGGCCGGCTCTCAATCCGCGGGTTCGGGGTTCGAGTCCCTGGCGGCGCACCATGGTTGACTTGGGCGTATAGCTGATGGGCTATACGCCCTCCGGTCGTTGTGAGTCATGTGTGAGTCAGGGGCTTGGCTCACCTCCAAGGTTTCTGCTGGCGGGCCTGGCAGGTTTCCTGCCAGGGCTGCGAATCGTGGGCGACGGAAGGGTTCCGCGATTGAGAGTTCCGTTCGGTGGGGGGCGTGGAACTCTTGGTAGCGAATTGGCAGGCTGAAGTAGGCCGGGTGTTCAAGCGGTGCGGGTGTCGCAGCGCTGAGACTGGCCGGCAGTTAGGTGCTCACTGCAAGCTGCTGAGTGAAGATGGGCATCGCCGCTGGTACTTCGCCGTGCAGGTAATTCCGCATGGGCTGAACGTCGAGATCGCGGACTGGGTCAAGGCCCGCCGAGGCTGGCAGCGTGTACATGCAGCGTGTAGACTGAATCAGAGAATCCGATCATGATTCGGCGCTGGGGGTAGGTCATGACCAAGGCTGATGTAGGTGCGTCGATTGAGCGTGCCCGGGCGGCCGCAGGGCTCAGTCAGCGAGCCCTTGCGGACAGGATCGGCATCTCCCAGCCCACCCTGTCACGGATTATCTCCGGCGACCGCGTGGCAAAGATCCCTGAGATCGTGGCAATCGCGTGGGCGACTGGGCACACGGTGGCTCAGCTCACTGGGGCGCAGACGGTGGCCGACCGAGCTCAGTGCGCGGCCCGGGCCACCAATAGCTCCGGCATGGAAGGCATGCGTCAGGCACTTCTGCACTTCCTGGAACTGGACGACTACCTAGATGAGCAGGCCATCCCTGCCACGATCTGACGTTGGCGGAAGACCGTGAATGCTGAAGCCGAGGGGTGTATTGCCGCCGCGCGGTTCCGGGAAGATTACCGCTTGGGCGTGCAGCCTTTGGGCGACCTCATTGCGATCATCGAGCAGACAACCGGGATCGATGTGGCCGTGCTCGACGCGGAGCCGGACGAGCACGGCCTGACGATGCGGGACCCAAAGCGCAACACCATGTTCATCGGTGTCGCACGCACCCGGAATCCGATGCGGCAACGCAGCACACTCGCTCACGAACTCGGCCACGTACAGTTCGGAGACTGGGCGGACGCCGATGCGGGCAACTGGAGCGATCGGGCCCCTGCCGAGATCCGGGCCGACGCCTTCGCCAGGCACCTACTTCTTCCCGCAGACGGCTTGCGGGAATTCCTCGGAAGCCGAGAGCAGGCAACCCAGTCCATCCTCTCTGCGGTCGTCCAGCGATTCCTAGTCTCGCCAGCCCTCGCCGCCATCGCGCTGCATCGGACCGGGTACATCGATGCTGCCACGAAGACGGATTGGATGACCCTGTCCACGCCCCAGCTAGCTGTCCGTTTCGGGTGGATCGACCAGTACCACGCATTGCAGGCCGACTCCGATAAGCGGAGGGCGCCACAACGGCTGCTCGCCCGTGCGACCAAGGGGTATGCGGAGGGTGTGCTTTCCGCACAGGCCATCGCCACTTTGCGTGGCATCGCGGTAGAGACTACTGAAGCGGAGCTGCGGGAGGTGGGCATCGTGCCCGCTGAGCGTCCGATCGCCTGGGCTGACCCTGCTGAACTGCCGGACGTGCCGGTGGACTGGTCGGCCCTGGACGCAGACCTGAGCGCGCCGGATGACGATCAGGACCCGACGGCCGAGACAGAAGCACGATGAGCCAGCGGCCGATCATCGACGCCGGGCCCAGCTTGAACTTCCTCTCGATTAACAAGGAACGGCTTCTTATCGGCGTTCTCGGACCGCTCAGCGTCCCAGAGACGGTGCAGGCCGAGGTGATGCGCAAGTCCCAGGAGGACGCGCGCTTCCGCTCTGCCGCAACGGTCTGGCGGAAGTTGGCACCACGCTGGCTTCAGATACTCTCCGACGACGAGACACCCGAACTCGCAGCAGTCGTTCACCGGATCACCCAGCAACCCATGCAAGAGCGGCTGAGGCAACCAAGAGACTTGGGCGAAATCATGGTAGTGGCGCACGCCGTCGTGGCCGCCGAAGCGGGCGAGACGATGACCGTGCTCATTGATGACGGGTCAGGGGCACGGATCGCCACCTCTGAAATGAGCCGACTGCAACGGCTTCGCGCTCAAGGTCGTGCGGTGGGATCGATCAAACTAGTGAGCACGTTGACAGTCCTGGAGCGCGCAGCAGGCGGTAAGCACATTCCGGACAAGGCCACGATGCGCGACATCTACCAGCGGCTACGCGGCCTCGACGACGGCCTACCGCCAGTCGATACGACGAACCTCTTATCGTCTACCCACTGGCCGTAACTGGCCGCGGTGGAACCCGCACCTGCCGACGTGCCGCCGCCACCGTTACCGGACGAGCACTGCGACGTTCGCGCTCGTCCTCGCCCGCTGGTAGCCCCGCACCCACTGCGGTACGCCGCAGTACATGAGCTGGTCGTCGGATGCTCCGCGGGTGCTCGGCCGCTATAGACGGATCTGGCTCGGGGTGTACCGTGCGGCACGTCCACGCGGTGGAACCAGGCAAAATCCGGCAGACGGTGGACTGGTGGGACGCGTACGGACAGCGTCGAATCGATCAATGCTGGCTCTTAATCCGCGGGTTCGGGGTTCAAGTCCCTGGCGGCGCACCACAGGTAACAGGCTCCGACCTGGCGATTCTCGCCGGATCGGGGCCTGTTTTGTATGTGCCTCCGGTTGGTGGGTGCTCGGTGGGTACTCGGGAGCGGACGGACGGTTCTGCTCTCGGGTGGACTGGGGAGCACCGTTTGATGCTGTCGCGAAGCACCGGAAGATCGCCAGCACTGCGGCCGCGTGGGGCCACACCATCACGGCTGCCTGGCAGGCGGAGCTATGACGTTGGGGAGCGTTGATCTGCGAAACCAGGTGACTGCGGTGTCTGCGGCGCCGGCGTCAGACAGCATCCACACCCGACGTGACGGCAACTGAGCTCGCAGCTCCTCCGGTAGCCGGTCGTAAGTTCGAAGCACGGCGTCGACGACGTCGGCGGCTTCCCGCACTCGCACCCTGAGATGCTGATTCTTCAATGCGTCCCGGGCAGGCTTGAGAGTCCGCCCTCCGAGCTACCGGGAAGCTCGGCACCTACGAGGTGCCTCCATGTGGGACTACTGAATTACTCGACACCGCGCAGTTTTCCCTTACGTGGCAGGCACTTCGCCAATTTCAGCCGGTCCAGAGACCCATAGATTCACGACCGCCGTGAGACCGAGGTTAGTCATTTGACCCCGGGACCAGGCGTACCAGCCGGGACGCCCCGGGTACGGTCATGGCGCGTGGTGGACCGGTAGGGCCAGTTCGGGCATTACGGCACGCGGGTTGCAGCGGCGTAGGCGAGTGCCGAAGGGGACTGGTTGCCGACAATCGCCGGTGCCTCATGGACCAGCGTGTCGTTGGTCAGGGTGTCCACCATGAACAGTGCAAAGTCCACGCGTCGTGTGCGGTCGCTCGTAAGGATCGGGTCGCCCACGTGCCGGCTCCACACCGGCAGGCCCTGGCTGTCGCCCTCCTCCAGGCTGCTGCCGCGTACGACGGTCCATCGGGTGTCGCTGGCGAACACCCGTCGGCACGCTTCCACCTGGTCGTCGAGGTCGACGAGGCGGGCGAGCTTCGCCAGCCGGGCGGCGAACACCAGGGCTTTGACCTTCCAGGTGTACACGTCCTGGCCGTCGCGGGTGATGTGCCACCCGCTGGAGAACACTAGGCGAGCGCCGGGCCGGGCCTGGTCGAGCACCGCCTGGGCCGTACCGGACGAGTAGTTGTTCACCCCCGGTGGGACCAACACGGTGAGGACGCCGTCGCAGCCGGCGACCGCCCGCTTGATGACCTCGCGGTCGTTCGTCGCTCCCGGAATGACGGTGATGCGGCCCGCGAACCGGTCGAGCTTGGCGACACTTGCCTCGCGGCACACGCCGACGACCTGGTAACCACGATCCAACGCGTGCTGCACCATGTACTGCCCGAGCTTGCCCGAGGCCCCGACGATGCAGACCGTCAACGTGCCGGCCTGACGTTCGGCGTTTGGGCGTTGTGCTATTGCCATGTCATCTCTCCTGGTGGTGGAAGGCTGCCGACTTGCGGGACTGCCGGACGGTGGTCAACTCGTCGGGGCCAGCGCCGGCGACCGGAATTCGGGTGCGGCCGATGGTGCGCGAAATCCCTTGGTGATCAGCCAGATCGGCAGGATCACGACCTCGAACAGTCCTCCGGGGACGAGCAACGCCATTCCCGGTCCGTCGTTCATGTCGAGAACGCCGAGGAAGTCGAGTGGCACGCCCAGGGTCAGCAATGTGTATCCCACGAGACCGAGTACCGCGATGGGCCGGGGAACCAGCCGTGAGACGAAGAGCAGGTAGTTGAGGATCAGGCCGCCGATGCCGGTGGGGATGTACACCCACAGCAGGTGGTTCGGGAATTCCTGCAACCGGGTCAGCAGATAGACGCCACAGGCGGCGGAGACGGTGCATTCGACGATTCTGAGCGCCGGGTACCAGAAGGCCAGTCGCTGGTCGACGGACTTCAAGACCCGGTACATCAGGAGGCCGATGCCGACGACCGCGACTCCGGAACACATCATGAGGAGAACGCCGACAGTCGGCGGTGCCCCTTCGCCACCGCTGTCCGCAAATGCTTGGATCATTGATGTGCCGGCCATGGCGGTGACCATCTGGACGACGAACAGAACGCCCACGGTGACCGCGATCATCCTTCGTGACATGACTCTCCCTGGGATGCCCGGTGCGGCAGATCAGCCGCACTCACGACATTAGGAAGACGCGGTCCGCACCACGATGGGGTGGTCGGCACAGCGGTGAGGGCTGGCCCCACCACCGGGGCGTGCTGGCACCACCACGCGGGCGTCACGGTTGTTACAGTCGCGCTCGTGGCCCTTCGCGTGATCTTCGCCGACGACAACTACCTGGTTCGCGGCGGTGTGGCGGCGTTGTTGGCGGAGGCCGAAGGCGTCGATGTGGTGGCCACCGCGACCGACCTGGGATCGCTGCTCACGGCGGTGGCCGAGCACTCGCCGGACGTGGTGTTGACCGACATCCGCATGCCCCCGACCAACACGGACGAAGGCATCCGGGCCGCGAAGCGGATCCGAGCCGAGCACTCGCGGGTGGGAGTCGTGGTGCTCTCGCAGTACGTCGAGGAGGACTACGTCTTCGACCTGCTCGCCTCCGGCGTGGCCGGAATGGGCTACCTGCTCAAGGAACGGGTGAACGATCTCGACGAGCTGGTGCGCGCCCTCGGTGAGGTGGCCCGTGGCGGGTCGGTGCTCGACCCCCTGGTGGTCGAGGCACTGCTCGCGCGCCGGGCAGACGACGGTCCGCTTCTGGGTTTGACCACGAGGGAGCGCGAGGTCCTCCAGGCGATGGCCACCGGCCGGAACAACGCGACGATCGCGACGTCGCTGTTCATGAGTGACCGGGCCGTGGAGAAGCACATCGGGTCGGTGTTTCAGAAGCTGGGTCTGGTCGACGAACACCAGGTGAACCGGCGGGTGATGGCTGTTCTTGCCTATCTGGAGGCCACCGGCTCCAGCCGATGACCGGGTCCGCTTCCCTCGAAGTCACCACCAGGCGCACACTCGCCACATGGAGACCCGCCGCGTGATCGGCCGGCTGCGGCGCGGCGGTCTGCACCGGCTGGTCGTGATGTCCGGCCTGGCTGGCTTCGTGGTCGCCGTCTACGTCCTCGTCGTGCTCGGCGGCGGCGCGATCACCGGCCACACCGACTACCCGAGCACCTGGCTGGCGGTGGTGGCAACCGCCACCGTGGCGCTGTTGTTCGCCCCCGTGACGGCCGCTCTCGAACGCGCCGCGACCAGGCTGGGACACGGCGGCGTTGCTACGCCGTACGACGTTCTCAGTCGATTCTCGGAAACAGTCACGGGTGACCAGGCCACCGAACACCTCCCAGTCCGCATGTCGATGCTGCTGGCACAGGGAACCGGGGCCGCGTGGGCGCAGGTCTGGCTGACCGTGTCAGGCCGCCTGACACTGGCGGCCACCTGGCCGGTCAACGCGGACGACGACCGGACCGCTCCGTCCGTTCGGCCCGATGGAACGGCCGTGCCGGCCGAGGGCCGACGGGCCTTGGCCGTGCGGCACGGCGGCCAGCTGTTGGGGGTGCTCCGGCTGCAGGAACGACCTCGCCTGGCGCTCACCGCAGTGGAGGAGCGGCTGTTCGCCGGATTGGCAGCACAATCCGGGCTGGTGCTGCGGATGGTGGGGCTGCGGGCAGAACTCGAGGACCGCCGTGCGGAGCTGGTGGCACGCGCCGGCGAGCTCCAGGCGTCTCGGGAGCGGCTCATCAGCGCGCAGGACGCCGAACGGGGCCGCCTGGAGCGTGACATCCACGACGGCGCGCAGCAACACCTCGTGGCGCTGGCCGTGAACCTGCGACTGGCGCAGAGGATCGCCGTACGCTCACCGGAACGCGCAGCGCGCGTGCTGTCCGAGCAGGCCGACGCGGCGGGCGTTGCCATCGAGACGCTCTCCGCGCTGTCCCGCGGCATCTACCCGAGCCTGCTCTCGAACGAAGGGCTGGTGCTGGCCCTGCTGTCCGCGGTCGCGACCAGTCCCATCCCGGTCACCATCGACGCGGCCGGTGTCGGGCGCCTTCCGGCACCGGTCGAAGTCGCCCTGTACTTCTGTTGCACGGAGGCGGTGCAGAACGCCGCCAAGCATTCCGGGGCGCACAGCGTGTCGGTGCGGCTGGGCGCCGACCAGGAACGATGGTTCCTCACCATCAAAGACGACGGGTCCGGCTTCGATCCGGCCACGGCCGGTGCTGTCGGGACCGGCACGGGCCTGGTCAACATGCGGGACCGGCTGGACGCGGTAGGCGGCACGCTCACCGTCGGATCCCGGTACGGCAGCGGTGCGACGGTCACCGCCGTGGTCCCGAGGAACCAGGATCGCGAACCCGCCCGTGCGCCCACCGCCGTAGCCCGTCAGGCGGGCTGACGTGCGGGCCCGGATCGCCTGGGCGGTTCTCGCACTGACCACACTTGCCGGCATCCTGGACACCGTCTTCACGGCCGCTCACCGCTCGCTGCTGAGCGAGGCGACGTGGGCGGACCATGGCTGGCCCCTGGCGCCGTTGGCCGGTGTCGGCTGCGCGCTCATGGGTGCGCTGATCATCTCCCGCTATCCGAGGCAGCCGCTTGGCTGGCTGTTGTGCGCCGCGAGCCTGCTCTCGGTGACCCTGGCCGCGGACGCGTACAGCATGTGGGTCCTGGACGGTGACGGCCCCGGTTCCCCGTCGTGGGCACACGTGTCCGCGTGGGCATCACCCCTGCTGGGCTGGCCGGCCTTCACCGCGCTGATTCTGGCCTTCCTCATCGCCCCGGACGGCCACCTGCCCTCGCCCGGGTGGCGCTGGGCCTTCTGGGTCACGGTGGCCGGCCTCGGCCTGCACACGCTGGGGACGCTGACGGTCCACCCGGGCGAGGTCGTGTACGGGCACGATTACGGCCACCGCAGCATCTCGGGGCCGCTGCTGAACGCCGGGGTAATGCTC
>JAOPWA010000627.1 GCA_025965915.1 Dactylosporangium sp.
GAAGACCCAGGGTGAGGTCTCGTTGATGAAATCGCTTGGGAACCCGAGGGTGAACCCAGTGGCGGCCTCGAGCCGTGCGCAGGCTTCCGGCGGCAGTTGAACGTTGAGCGCGCCGAGGTTGTCGCGCAGCTGCTCGACCCGGCGTGCCCCCACGATCGGGTGCACTGACCGGGAGCGAGCCATCGTCCAGGCGATCGCCACTTGGGCGGGTGTCGCCCCGAGCTCGTCTGCGACGTCGCGCACGACCCGGGCAACGGCGTGCGTCCGGTCGTCCAGTGTGGACGGGTCCAGGCGCGTGCTGCTGGGCGTGCCTTCGGGGCTGGTGTACTTGCCGGACAGGGCGCCACCGGCCAATGGGCTCCAGGCGGTGATGCCGATGCCCAGGGTGTCCGCCATCGGCATCAGCTCCCGCTCGATGTCGCGCTGCAGCAGGTTGTAGGGCACCTGGAGCCCGACGAACGGACTCCAGTCGTGCCAGGCGGCCAGGGTGTTCGCGCGGGACACGACCCAGGCGGGCGCGTCGGAGATGCCGACGTAGAGGACCTTGCCGGCCCGCACGGCGTCGTCGAGAGCGCGCATCGTCTCCTCGATCGGCGTCGCGCGATCCCACATGTGCACCCAGTACAGGTCCAGGTAGTCCGTGCCCAGTCGGCGCAGGCTGGTCTCAAGAGATGCCCGGAGGTTCTTGCGGGCGTTGCCCGCGGCGTTCGGGTCGGCACGGTCGCGCGAGACGGTGTACTTGCTGCCGACGACGAAGCTCTGGCGCCGTCCGGCGAGCAACTTGCCGAGGATCTCCTCGCTGGCGCCGCCGCGGTAGTTGATGGCGGTGTCGATCGTGTTGCCGCCGGCGTCCACGTAGGCGTCGAGGATTTGTCGGCACTCCTCCAGCGGGGCGCCGACGCCGCCCTGTTCGCCGAAGGTCATCGCGCCGAGGATCAGCTCGGAGACCCGCAGTCCGCTCGCACCGAGCGTGCGGTATCTCACGAGTTCACCGACCCGTCGAACAGTGCCGCGGCCTGCCTCGCGATCTCCTCGGCCGGCACGTCTCTGACATGCCGGCCGAGCGCCCACCGGTGACCCGACGGGCCGAGGAGCTGGCCGGTGCGGTCGCCCCAGAACGCGTCATGAAGGGGTGCGAATTCAGTCGCACCGGCGGCGAGGGCCTGGGTGTACCAGGCGGCGGAGTGGGGATCGGTCACCACGAGATGCACGGCGAGCTGCGTCATGCCACCGACCATACGATCTGTCTGGTCACCGTGTCCAGACGAGCAATACGGTATATTACGTTACGTGCCTTCCTCCCGCGCCCAGCAGAACGCCCGACGTTCCATCGCCGCGGCCCCCACCGCGGAGCTGCGGGAGCGGGTGTTGTCCGCGCTACGAAACCTGCTGCACGAGCGCAGCTTCGAATCGGTCAGCGTCGCTGAGATCATCGCGGCGGCCGGCGTGTCACGGGCCAGCTTCTACTTCTACTTCCCGAGCAAACAGGCCGTGCTCGCCGAACTGGTCCGTCGGGCCGTCGGCCAGGGCCACGAGGCCGCGCAACCCTGGACCGGTGGCCAGCAGGTGCCACACGACGCCCTGCGAGCCGGAGTCAGCAGCGGTGCCCAGCTGTGGCAGGAAAACGCCGGTGTACTCAAGGCCATCGTGGAGAGCTGGGGGTCCGACGATCAGCTGCGCGAGCTGTGGCTGGAGCAAATGGAGACGTTCACCGCCGCGGCCGTGGCCCGTATCGAGTCCGACCCCGAGGCGCTGCGCCGACTGAGCGGCGTGGACGTCCACGCGGTCGCGGCCTCCCTCACCTGGCTCGGCGAACGGCTCTACTACCTCGCGGCCGCCGGCGTTCAACCCTTCACCGACCGCGACGTCCTCGTCGACACCCTGACACACGCCTGGGTCTCCACCCTTTACGCCGACCCCAGCCACCGACCATGACGCCCTCCGCTCAACCAGCCCAACGATGACGAGCTCGCTCATGAACGTCCCCCGCCCCACGGCCGCGCGAAGCGACACAACACGCCCTCATCTGCTGCGATCAGCGTCTCGGGCATTCGGCGTTGAAGGAGACGACGCGCGCCGAGTCCGCACCGCTGCCAGCAGAAATCCGGTAGACCGGTGCGCACCCCGCAGGCAGGGTGGTGGCGTGGACCTTCGCATCCAATGCCTATGCATCGACACGAGTGACCCGGCGCGGCTAGCGAGCTTCTGGCAGTCCGCCCTGGGGTGGCGCCGCACGTACGAGCGCGACGAGGAGGTCGTACTCGAGCCGCCGGACGGTACTCCCGAAGACGGAGTTGTGCCGGACTTCCTGTTCGTGCGCGTACCAGAGGACAAGCTGGGCAAAAATCGCCTACACCTTGACCTACGACCGCAAGATCAGGCTGCTGAGGTGGCTCGGCTTGAGGGACTCGGTGCGCGCCGTGCCGATGTAGGGCAGGGCGCCGACGCCAGCTGGGTGGTGATGACCGACCCGGATGGCAACGAATTCTGTGTGCTTCGACCGCTTACGCCCGAGCAGACCGCCGCAGGGTGATCGCGCATGACTCTGCGGTGGTCCGCGGCGCCCATCAGGCGAGGCTCTCGAGCGAGTCGTCAGATCGCCCTCCCGCCACTACCGTCAAAGGATGGTCACCGTCCCCGATGTACGAGCGCTGGCACGGACGCTGCCACGAAGCAGCGAGCACCTGATCCGTGACCGCGTGAAGTTCCGGGTCGGTTCCATCGTGTACGTCGCGTTCTCCCGCGATGAGACAACGATGGGCTTCGGATACCCCAGAGAGGAACGTGACGGGCTCATCGCCGGCGAGCCGGACCTCTTCTTCCTGCCCGGCCCGTCCGACTTGCGCTTCCATTGGGTGTGCTGTCATCTCGCGCGGCTCGAACACGGGTACATGACCGAGTTGGTAACCGACGCGTGGCGGATGGTCGTGCCCAAGTTCCTCGCGCGGCAGCGACTGGGCAGCTAACGGAGGCTGCACTCCGCACCAGGCCACGTCGCGCTGAAGCGTCCGGCACGACGCACTCTCATCTGCCGCCGAGCGGGCACCGCCGAATTACCGCCGCGTCACGCCGGCGATCTCGAATGACACGACGGCGGATTTGATGGTGATTCCGCGTTGGCGCTCCAGCGCCAACGCGTCGGTCGCGTCGTGCCGGCATCGACACTGCCGACTGTGTCGATGACTCCGGCCGCGTACAGCAGCCGTTCGGTCAGGGCCGTCTTACCGGCGTCGACATGCGCCAGGATTCCCAAGTTCAGCGTTCTCCGTGGTCATGCCCGTAGACGGCGGCATGCGAGCGTAAACGGCGCGGACCGGCGCCGCGGCATTCCCCTCGATACTGCCGCGTAGAGCGCTGGCGCCAACCCTCAGCGTTGGTGTCAGGGGCAGGCCCTACCCGGTCTTGGTCAACGCCGCGCATGCCAAGAGTCTGCCCGGATGCAAGACCGTCGCGTTCGCCCGCCGCGACCATGGTACGGGCGACTCTGGCACCCTTCTGCTCCATGAGTGTCTCCACCCCGGAAGAAGCGCGCGCCGACCTGGACGTGCGGGTGGTCGCCGCCGAGCGGCTGACCTTCTTCGCCGATGCCGTCATCGCCATCGCCATCACGCTCCTGGCCCTGGAACTGCCCAGGCCAGCCGGCACCACCAACGCGGAGTTGCTGCACTCGGTGGCTGAGCACCGCTGGGAGTACATCGCGTTCGTCCTCAGCTTCGTGGTGATCGGAGCGCACTGGAATGGCCACCACCGGGTGTTCCGCTACGTCACCTCGCTCGGCGGCCGACTCAGCGGGTTGAGCATGTACTGGCTGCTCATGCAGGTGGTGACGCCGTTCGCGACGAAGGTACTCACCGGCGACGGGGCGTTCCAGGTGCGGTTCAGCTTCTACGCTGCCGTGCAGGCCGCAGCCGGCCTGCTGTTCCTGCTTATGGTCCGCGAGATCCGCCGGAATCATTTGTACCGCCTGGGCACCCCGCCTGGGATGTTCACCAACGCCATCGTGCGCACAGGAGTACTGGCCGGCGCGTTCCTGGTGTCGATCCCGGTGTCGTTCTTTACGCCGTACTCGTACCTGTGCTGGATCGCCATGCCCGTCGTGACAGCGATCGTCATGCGGATCCTGCGGCGCCGCGCGGCCAGGACCACATCCGGCGCCCTCGTCGGCTTCGTTGTGCTTGAGGCTGGCTCGACTGGGCCGAGGACACGAGACGGTCAGCGAGCGCGATGACGAGCCCCCGGAGCTCGTCCGGTCGCTCGATCGCGAATGGTCGGTCGAGTGCCGCGAGGACCGGCGGCAGCCAGTCGAGTCGCTCGACACGCAGCTCGACTCGCAACCACTGGTCGGCCTGCGGATCCTCTGCGGCGACGGACGGCGGTTCCTCCACGATCGCGACGCTGGCGTTCGCCAGCAGTCGCACGGTGCCCGTGTACGCCGACCTGACCGACTACGTCGACGATTTCGTCAATGCGCCGACCACCATGCCGTGGGGCCGCGAGTCGCGCTCTCGTGCCGATAACAGGTCAAGACCCCGCTCAAGCGCATCCAGTACCAGTCTTCGGATTGCCGAGGCGACGATCAGGCGCGGGTGCCTCAGGCGGGCGGGCCCACCCGCTCGGCAGGCGACGCGGTCCGGGCGAGCAGGGTGGATCTGTCGATGGGGTCGATCCGGGTACTGGGGACAGTGCAGGCGTGCGCCCCGGCGATCGCCCCGTACTGCAGGCAGGTGTCGACCGGTTCACCGGCCAGATGACCGAACAGGAATCCCGACACGAATGCGTCACCGGCACCGTTGGAGTCCACGACGGGCGCGGCCGGTGGGGTGGCGTCGAAGGTCCGCACGTCGTCCTCACCGCGCACCAGGGCGTACCCGCCCTCGGCTCCGGCGGTGGCGATCACGATCTGGGCGCGGCCTTTGTCGATGATCCGGCGCAGTGTCGCGGGGCAGTCGGTCAGGGCGGTGGCGGAGAGGAAGACCACGTCGGCCCGGTACGCGAAGGCCTCGTGGTACGGATTCTCGCCGTCCCAGTTGTGCAGATCAGTGGAGATGATCGCCGAGTCCACGAGGTGGCCGACGGCATGCTGGCACGGATGGGTGATGGAGACGTGGACGAGCCGGGCCGTCGCCGCGTGCGCCGCGACCATCTCCGCAGGCAGCCGGTCGGCGTCGCCGCCCCGACTGAAGTCGTAGAGCGACAGCCGCCGGCCGGCGGGGTCGACGAGGTTGACCGCACGCTTGGTGCCGGCAGCCGTCGGCACGGCGAGCAGCGGCACGCCGTGCGCCTCGTGCAGGGCGCGGACCAGTTCGCCCTCCCGGTCGCCGCCGAGCACGTCGATGTGCGATGTGCGCAGGCCCAGGGCCCGCAGGCCCAGCGCCACGTTGTCACCGGTCTGCCCGGCGCGCATCTCGATCGCGGGCACCATGTAGCTGTCCTTGAACGGCAGCGGCAGTTCGGGGACGTAGACGATGGTGTCGACGCCGGCGCCGCCGAGCACCAACACGTCGCAGTCGTTGTGCAACCGATCTCCTTCAGCTCAGAGTCAAGATGCATAGGGTCTCCGGCAGCCATCATCCGCCTTTGCCGCGATGCGTTCGGTGTCAGCGGACGATGACCAGGTTGG
>JAOPWA010000679.1 GCA_025965915.1 Dactylosporangium sp.
CTCACTGACGAGGCCCCCGGAGGGCGGCGCCAAGCTGCTCAGCGCGGAGGCGCGCGGCGGCGCCAGCTACCAGGAGGACACCTCCGGCGAACGGTAGAAGCGACTGTGCGAAAACGCCCGCCCGCGCTTGGGCGGGCGTTTTCGCATCTGAGTGGTCGGTCTACGAGGAGAGCAGGCGAGAAGGCCCCTCAACGGGACGGGATGTGGCGAAAGCGAAAGGCTGCGGACGCCGCACCCGGTCAGGCGACCTGGGATGCGGGGGAGTGGACCCGTGTGCGCAGAGTTCGCGGTGACACTCCGGCATCCGCCGGTAGGCCAAGCAACTCGGCGATGCCGACGACCGTGAAGAGCTTGGCGATGAAGGGGTTGGGTTCGTTGACCCGGAACTCGACCATCAGGTCGTCACAGATGCGTGCGGCTACCACGAGGGTTCCCACCCCCGTGGAGTCCAGGAACGTCACGCCGGCCAGGTCGACGATGATGACGTCGACGTCGCCGGTGCTGAGTGTTGCGGAGATCGCGGCCCGGAGATCAAGGGCCGTAGCGTAGTCGACCTCTCCGTGCAGGGTGATCACGGTTTCCCGTGTGCCCTGCCGGCGGGTCTGCATCGACAGGCTCACTGCGTCGCCTCCCGCGTTTGACCACCGGTGTGGTGGCCCTTGAGGTGCGGCTAGCGTAGCGGACCCGCGCAAGGCCACGCTACGTTCCGTATACCTCTACATTACTTAATGGCTAACAGGCTCTACTCACGCCTGAACGACCGGCTGCCCCTTCAGACTCACTCCTGCCGATCTCAACCGGGACAGTGCGTCATCGACCGTAGCCTGCGCCACACCGGCCGTCATGTCTAGTAGCACGGTCGTATGAAAGCCTTCGCGGGCGGCGTCGAGCGCGGTCGCGCGCACGCAATGGTCGGTCGCGATGCCGACCACGTCGACGGCGTCCACGCCGCGCATACGCAGCCAGGCCGCCAGGCCGACCCCGCCCGCGTGACCCTCGAAGCCGGAGTACGCGGCGGCGAAATCACCCTTGGTGAAAATCGCCTCGATGCGATCGGTGTCCAGATTCGGGTGGAACTCCGGCCCGGCCGTACCCACGACGCAGTGCGCCGGCCACGTGTCGACGTAGTTCGGCCGGTCGGCGAAGTGCGCGCCCGGGTCGATGTGGTGGTCCTGGGTGGCCACGACGTGGTCCCACCGACCGTCGCCCGCCGCGAGCTCCGAAGAGATCGCGCTCGCGACCCCGGCTCCGCCGCCGACGGCCAGTGAGCCGCCCTCGCAGAAGTCGATCTGGACGTCGACGATGATCAGGGCGCGGGTCATGCGGACTCCCTCTCGGTCCTTCTCGTCGGTAGGACGCTCACCGGGATCGCCGGTTCACCCTGGGACAGCTTCAGGCCCTCCCACGGGATCGAGATCAGGTTGTGGCGTAGGAATGCGCGGGACTCGGCCAGTGTCGGCACGTCGGGCACCGGTTCGCCGCCGCGCACGTACGCGCGCTGCAACGCGCGATCATGCGGCCTCGGCTCGGGAGCGCCCTGCGGCACGACGATCTCCTCGGTGGCCGTACCCGTGGGCTTGTGCCGGCGTACCGCGGTCTTGCGCCCGCCGACGGTGGCCTTGTTCTCCGAGCGCTTGACCACCGGCTGGCCGTCGACCTCGACCAGCTTGTAGACCAGCCCGGCGGTCGGCGCGCCGGAGCCGACCACGACGGCCGTGCCCGCGCCGTACATGTCGACCGGCTCGGCGGCCAGCGACGCGATCGAGTACTCGTCGAGGTCGCCGGAGACCACGATCTTGGTCTCGGTGGCGCCCAACTCATCGAGCAGGTCCCGCGACTGCTGCGCGAGCACCGACAGGTCGCCGGAGTCGATGCGCACGGCCCCCAGGTCCGGGCCGGCGACGGCGACCGCGTTGCGGATGCCCTGGCTGATGTCGTACGTGTCGACCAGCAGCGTGGTGTCCTTGCTGAACGTCGACACCTGCGAGGCGAACGCGGCCTTCTCGTCGTCGTGCAGCAGCGTGAACGCGTGCGCGGCCGTCCCCGCCGTCGGGATGCCCCAACGCCGGCCGGCCGCCAGGTTGGAGGTGGAGGCGAAACCCGCGAGATAGGCGGCGCGGGCCGCCGCCACCGCGGCCTCTTCATGGGTACGCCGGGAGCCCATCTCGATCAATGCCCGGCCGCGGGCGGCGGTGACCATCCGGGCAGCCGCCGCCGCGATGGCGCAGTCGTGGTTGAGCACGGAGAGGATGAACGTCTCCAGCACCACGCACTCCGCGAACGTGCCGCTGACGGTGAGGATGGGGGAGTTCGGGAAGAACAGCTCACCCTCGGCGTAGCCGTCGATGTCGCCGCTGAACCGGTATCTCCGCAGCCAGTCGGCGGTCCGGTCGTCGACCACGTCGCGCTCCCGCAGGAACTTCACGTCGTCGGGGTCGAAGGTGAACTCCCGCAGCTGTTCGACGATCCGGCCGGTGCCGGCGACGACGCCGTAGCGGCGGCCCAGCGGCAGCCGGCGGGCGAACACCTCGAACACGCAGTCACGGTCGGCGGTGCCGTCACGCAGCGCGGCCGAGAGCATCGTCAGCTCGTAGTGGTCGGTGTGCAGGGCCGTATCCGAGTTCACGGATCAGAGCCTAATGCCGGGCCGGTACGGCGCCGCAACGCCGCCACCCCGCGCGTGACCGGGTCGGCAGCCCGGCGTCACTCGTCGGCCGGCAGGGACGGCAGGGCCCGCAGGGCGCCGGCCAACTCCGCCCGGCCGGCGACGCCCAGTTTCGCGTACACCCGCAGTAGGTGGTTGTCGACCGTCCGCGCGGAGAGGTAGAGCTGGTCGGCGATTCCCTTGCTGGGTACGCCGGCCGCGGCGAGCTTGGCGATCTGCCGCTCCCGGATGGTCAGCGCCGGCTGCGCCACCACGAGCGTCGGGGCGTTCACCCCCTCGCAGCGGGCCAGCAGGACGGCGAGCAGCTCCGAGGCCGCCGTGGTCTGGGGCGCCCGGGCGGCGCGCAGCAGCGGGATCGCGGTGGCCGCTGTTTCCGCCGCGTACATCGACAGGCCCAGGTCGGCGAAGGCCTGGGCCGCGGCGAGCAGGCCGTTGCCGTCGGCGGCGGCCGCGGCGCGGGCATGCCAGGCCATCACGGGCGCGATCGGGCCCTCGACCGTGGTGGCCAGCTCGGCCAGGCGCTCGACGACGTCGCCGGCGTGCCCGAGGCGCACCAGATCGTGCAGCGCGTGCAGTTCGTGGCCGGCGAACTGATCGGCGCGAAGCCGGCCCAGCAGGTCGGAGAGCACCTCGAGGCCGGTGCGCAGGTCGCCCGAGCAGATCGCGACCCAGGCCCGTGCCTGCTCCAACCAGGGGTACAGGATGTTCGTGGTCGGCCGCTGGGCGGCGTCGCACTCGGCCATCGCCTGGGCGGCGAGCGCCTGGTCGCCCGACAGCGCCGCCACGTGCGCCCGCTCGGCGTTGGCCAGCGCCGCGTACACGTGGCTGGTCGCGAGCATCGCGGTGGCCTGCCCGGCGTGGCGGGCGGCCTCGTGCAGCCGGCCGCGCAGCCGGGCGGCCTGCGCGCGGACCAGGGTGACGTACCCGGAGCCGAGGTGGAACTCGCCGGCGTCGGCGAGGCTGGCGAACTCGGCGGCCACCACGGTCTGTACCGCCCCGAGGTCGCCGGCGAGGATCATCGCGGTGCCGCGGGCCAGTTCGACGGCGAGCTGGAGATAGGGCGCCTCGGTGCGCCACCGCGGCGCATCGGCCTCGACGACCGCCATGGCCCGCATGGTCTGCACGAACTCGCCGCGCGCGGCCTGAAGGTGCGCGACGGTACTGGCCGCGAGCGCTCGCGGTCCCGCGCCGCAGTCCGGCCCGTCGAGGACACCGCGGGCCAGCTCCAGCGCGGTCTCGTGCTCGCCGTGGTGCAGGCGCATCATCGCCTCGATGGCCCGCACCCACGCCTGCGCGCTCGGGTCGGTCAGGCGCAGTCCGTCCTTGGCCAGCTGCTGCGGCGTGCATTCGTCCGACAGCTCCCAGTAGGCGATGGCAGCCCGGATGCCCATCCACCGGCTGCGCTGCCGGTCGTCGGTGATCAGGTCGGCCACCGAGTCGAGAACCGTCAGGGCGGCCGCCGGTTGGTCGGCGAACATCAGCAGGGTGCCGAGGATCTCCGCGGCATCGACACCCGCGCCGGTGTTCAGCGCGGCGCGCGCCAGCCGGACCGCGAGCGGGACGTCGTAGCCGGCGAACGCCAGCCGGGCCGCGTCGAGCAGTTGACGCGGGTCCCGGACGGTGTCGCTGTCCAGCCGCCAGACCGCGACCCGCAGCAGGTCGTCGTCGCGCCGGGCGCCGGCGTCCTCGACCAGATCGGCGAGGTCGGCCAGCAGCCGCCGGAACCGGGTGACCGGGCAGCGCTGGCGCACCACCTCCCCGTACAGCGGATGGGCGAGCCAGACGTCGGCCCGGAGGTCGTCGCGTACGACCCGGATGAGCTGGCGCTCCTCGGCGATCTCCACCGCCGCGGCGTCGGTGGCCCGCACCAGCAGCGGCAGCCCGATCGGTTCGCCGAACGCGACCAGTTCGAGCACGGCCCGCACCTCGGTGGTGAGCTGGCCGATCCGCGCGTCGATCACCTCGGTCAGCGTCGGCATCAGCTCGAAGCGGCCGGTCCAGCGCCAGACCCCGTACGACGCTTTGATGTCCCCGCTGGCGCGCGCCGCGAGGACCAGTTCACGCAGTAGCAGCGCGTTGCCCTGCGACAGTTGCCATAGCCGCTCCACCGACGCGGAGTCCACCGGCCCGCCGAGCACCTGGCTCAGCAGGTCGGCG
>JAOPWA010000048.1 GCA_025965915.1 Dactylosporangium sp.
CGACCACCACAACGACATCCGTATCGAGGCGGCCCTCGCGAAGCTGTACGCCAGCGAATTGGCCTGGCAGATCGCCGACGAGCTGATCCAGATCCGGGGCGGCCGCGGGTACGAGACGGCGGACTCGCTCGCGGCCCGCGGCGAGCGGCCGATCGCGACGGAGCAGCTCCTTCGGGACCTGCGCATCAATCGCATCTTCGAGGGCTCGACCGAGATCATGCACCTGTTCATCGCCCGGGAGGCCGTTGACGCCCACTTGTCGGTCGCGGGCGACATCATCGACCCGGACGCGCGCCTCGGCCGCAAGGCACGGGCCGCCGCTCGCGCGGGCAGCTTCTACGCCCGCTGGCTGCCCACGCTCGTCGTGGGTCGTGGCCAGGCACCCGCGGCGTTCTCGGAGTTCGGGCCGCTGGCCCACCACCTTCGGAGCGTGGAGCGGGCGTCGCGCAAGCTGGCGCGGGAGACGTTCTACGCCATGGCGCGCTGGCAGGGCAAGATGGAGCGCAAGCAGGCGTTCCTGGGCCGCGTCGTCGACATCGGAGCCGAGCTCTACGCGATGTCCGCGGCGTGCGTGAAGGCCCACAGCGAGGCGGCTTCGCGGCCGGAGGGCCTCGAGTTGGCCGACCTGTTCTGCCAGCAGGCGCAGGGGCGGGTCGACCGGCTCTTCGCCGATCTGTGGGACAACACCGACGACGTGGACGTGGTGGCCGCCAAGAGGATCGTCGCCGGCCGGTACGCGTGGTTCGAGTCGGGCATCGTGCCGCCCCCGGACGCGGGCGACTGGGTGTCGCGCTGGGAACCCGGGCAGTCGGAGGCACCCGACGTACGCCGCCGGATCCGCCGGGCCGACTGATCTTCAGGCGCTACACGCGGGGCACGTGTCTTCAGGCGCTACACGCGGGACACGTGCCGAAGATCTCCAATGTGTGGCTCACGTCGGCGTACCCGTGCTGTGCCGCCACCTTCTCCGCCCAGCTCTCCACGGCAGGGCCGAGGACCTCGACGGTCCGGCCACAGGAGCGGCACACGAGGTGGTGATGGTGTCCGTCACTGCAGCGCCGGTACAGGCTCTCGCCGCCGGGCGTCTGCATGACGTCGATCTCGCCGGCGTCGGCCAGCGCCACCAGCGTCCGGTACACCGTCGTCAGGCCAACGGCGTCGCTCCGCGAACGCAGCATGGCGTGCAGCTCCTGGGCGCTGTGGAACCCCTCGACCTCGGCCAGCAGCGCACTGACCGCGCCCCGCTGCCGTGTGTTACGCGATCCTGGATTCACCGGGCCTCCCGGCTGTGGCTGACGGCGTCGGCGACGATGTGCGCCACGTGTTCGTCAGTCAGCGAGTAGGCGATCTCACGTCCCCGCCGCAAGCCTCGCACGATTCCCGCACCGCGCAACACGCGAAGGTGCTGGGAGACCAGGGGCTGCGCCGCGCCCAGGGTGTCGACCAGTTCATGAACGCAACGGGGGCCGGCGGCCAGCTCGGTGACGATCCCGATGCGCAGCGGTGCGGCGAGTGCGCGGAGCAGTTCTCCAGCCGCCTCGTATCCGTCCGTTGTCACGTCCGTCACGGTATCAGCGGTCAAGTACCACCTCGTGTGGCTCTGCCTCGGCCGGTTGCCCGGGTGGGGGTTGCCGCGGGGGGCCGCGACGGATCGCGCCCGCACCGAGGGTCACCACGAGGAAGGCCACGATGGCCAGCAGCACGATGGTCGCCCCCGGAGCGGTGTCGAGCTGCGAGGACACGCCCAGACCGACGACCGAGGCGCCGACGCCGAGCGCCATCGCGAGGTACATGGTCGCGGTGAAGCCACGGGTCACCTGCTGGGCGGTCGCCACCGGTACGACCATGAGGGCGCTCACCAGCAGCAGCCCGACCGCGCGCATGGCTGCCGTCACGGTCACGGCGGTGGTTACCGCGAGGATCACGTTGAGCAGCCTGATGGGCAGTCCGGCCACCCGGGCGTACTCCTCGTCGTGGCACACCGCGAACAGCCAGGGGCGCAGCAGCAGCGCCACCGTGAGCACGATCGCGCCGAGAACGCAGATCACGACGACGTCGGCGGGTGACGTGGTCAGCGGCGAGCCGAACAGGTACGACACGAGACTGCGGCTGTTCTGCGCCGAGGAGACGTTGACCAGGGCGACGCCGCCGGAGATGCCGCCGTAGAACAGGATCGCCAGCGCCACGTCGCCGGAGGCCTTGCCGCGCTCGCGGACGAGCTCGACGGCGACGGCGCCGAGAGCGGCGACCACCACGGCCATGAGCGTCGGGGAGGTGCGGGTGAGTAGGCCGAGGCCGACGCCGGTGAGCGCGACGTGGCCCAGGCCGTCGCCGATCAGCGACAGCCGGCGCTGCACCAGGTAGATCCCGATCGACGGTGCTGCCAGCCCGGTGACCGTCGCGCCGATGAGCGCGCGGATCATGAAGTCGTAGGCGAAGAGGTTCACGATTGTTCCTTGCTCGCGCCGCTCACTGCTGTTCCTTGCCCGCACCGCTCACGGATTGCCCCAGATTCCGGGCTGGTCGTACGGCGCGTGTGGATGTACATGATCATGGTCGGGGTCGGCATGGAGACCGGCGGGCTCAGGCGGGGCTCCGTCGTGGACGATCTCACCGTGGTGTACGACCACGGCGCGGCTGACCAGCGGGGCGATGGGGCCCAACTCGTGTGCGACCAGCAGCACCGTGCCGCCGTCAGAGACGAACCGCTTCAAGGCCGCCGCGAACGCTTCCTGGCTGGCGGCGTCGACGCCGGCTGTCGGCTCGTCGAGCACGAGCAGATCGGGCGCGCCGGCCAGGGCCCGCGCGATCAGTACCCGCTGCTGTTGCCCGCCGGACAGAGTGCCCACCGGATCGCTGGCGCGGTCGGTGAGGCCGACGTCGGCCAGTGCGGCGGCGACCGCCTCGCGCTCGGCCGACCGGCTCGGACCCAGGAAGCCGCGCAGGAAGCCGCGCCGGGCCAACCGCCCCGACGCGACGACCTCGCGGACGGTCGCCGGTACGCCGCCGCCCGCGTCCAGTCGCTGCGGCACGTACCCGATGCGCTGCCAGTCGCGGAAGCGCCGCAGCGACGTTCCGAACAGCCGGACTTCGCCGCCGCGCGGCGCGAGCAGGCCCAGGGCGGCCTTGATCAGGGTGGACTTGCCGGAGCCGTTGGCGCCGAGGATCGCGACGACCTCGCCGGCCGTTACCCGCAGCGTGACGCCGTGCAGCACCGGCCGGCCGCCGTAGGCGACCACGATCTTGTCGGCTGCGACAACCGGTTCGGGCAGGGTCACGCGCACGCCAGTGCGGTGCGCAGTCTGGTCAGGTTGGAACGCATCACTGAAACATAGTCGTCGGAGGAGCCCGGTTTGATTCCCTCGATCGGGTCGAGTACCTCGGCCTTGGCACCCACCTCGGTGGCGAGGGTCTGTGCGACCTTCGGGCTGACCAACGTCTCGAAGAAGATCGTGGTGGTGTGGTATTGCCGGGCCTGGCTGGCCACCTCGGCCAGGTGCTGCGGCGTCGGCTCCTCTTCGGGGGTGAGCCCGGTGATCGGGATCTGGGTGAGCTTGTAGCGCGCCGCGAGGTAACCGAACGCGGCGTGGCTGGTCACGATCTCGTGTCGCTGGCACTGGGCGAGGCCTGCCGCGTACTCCTTGTCGAGCGCTTCGAGTTGACCGCGCAGCTTCGCGGCCCGACCGCGGATGTCGGCGGCGTGCGCCGGGTCGAACTGGGCCAGCCGGTCGGCGATCGTGTCAGCGACGGCGGCGAGGCGGATCGGGTCCAGCCAGATGTGCGGGTCCTTGCCGCCCTTCTCCTGAGCTCCGGCCGGCGCCGCCTGCAGCGGCTGGATGGTGCTGGTGTCGACCGCGCTCTTCTTGGCCTGCTGGTCGACCGCGGCGTCGATGTTCGGTTGGAAGCCACGCAGGTAGACCACGAGGTCGGCCCGGCCGAGGTCGGCCACCTGCTGAGGCTGCAGTTCCAGGTCGTGCGGTTCGGCGCCTGGCTTGACCAGATTTGTTACTTTGACGCGGTCGCCACCGACCTGCTCGGTGACGTACTGCAGGGGGTAGAAGGCGGCGACCACCTGTGCCTTGCCGCCGGCGCCCGCTTTGGATCCGGTGCCGCAGGCGGTGAGCAGGCAGGTGGCCGCGGCGACCGCGGCCGTCGCCGCGAGGAACGCCGAGCGAGAGCGAAT
>JAOPWA010000094.1 GCA_025965915.1 Dactylosporangium sp.
GTCGTCGTCGATGCGGAGGTGGCCGAACGTGCTGACGCCCGCTTTCTCCAGCGGTGGGCCCAGGATCTCGTAGATGTAGTCGCTGGCGTGCAGGCCGCCGTGCCGCACCAGGTCGATGGCGCCTGAAGGAGGCCCGGCGATCAACCCCCGCCGCCGATAAGCAGTGAACCGCTTGTTGTCGACATCCATCATGGCGTCGACCAGCCCGCCGAGGTCGAGCCCGGCCCGCTGGTAGGCCGCCACTGCTGCGGCAATGATGGCTCCGCCGCTCGTTCCCGCCACCCGGGGGAACGTATAACCGGCCTCACTCAGGCCAAGGACCGCGCCCAGGAGGGCGATGTTCTTCACCCCACCCCCTTCGAGGACGAGGTCGACGTGTTTGTTCGAGTCGTGCGTCAACATTCAGCTATCGAAGCGCATGAGGCGAGGGTTCGATGATCCACCACCGATCAGATTAGGACCACAGAGTCAGAACAACCAAAAAACAATTGCCACAACGACCATGGCATGTCATTCCGTACCGATCTGCGCACATCCTTTGGCAGAGGTGCGTCATCAGGCTACACACCCGGCCGCCATAACGAAGCCCGGGGCCCGGTTCGAGGAGGCGGTCGGGACCTACCGCGCCCTGGTCAAGGCCAACCTTCCTGCCCGCCCTGGCGACCTCGCTCGGGCCGCCAGCCAGGTGCTAATGGGTTCGAGCCGCTTGATGCGGCCTTGGTGGCGAATACGAAGGCGTTGTGAACTGTTCGGGCCTCTCGATCAGTTCACGGCGACCTATGGCCGCTACCTCAGAGCAGTCCTTGCTGACCGTCTGCAGATTCTTACGCAGCTCGGTGGGCACGGCCAGGAGTTGGACGATTCTGAGGCGGGCCTTGGGCGACTGACCAGCACGGTGTGCAAAGGCGTCCGGGCCCGTCCCCTACGGGGATCCCTGACCGGGCGGGTCCCCCAAGCCGCCCGCCCCTCCCCTGCGCGACTGATTCCAGGCACGTCCCGACGAACCGCCACCGCCTTTACGACACCCAGTGACAAACCCTTCGCTCAAGACATCCGCGTGGGGGCCAGACCGGGAGGTGGGCCTTCTCCAGGAGAGTCAACGCTATCGACGATACGCTATACTTCGTGCATGGTGACGCCTGGGTCGTTGCTTCGGGATGCACGCCTTCGGGCCGGCCTCTCGCAGGTCGAGCTGGGCCGGCGAGCCGGAGTTACCCAAAGCGTGGTGAGTGCGTACGAGGCGGGGGCGCGCCAGCCGTCCCTGCTCACGCTGGCGCGTCTGGTCAGGGCCGCCGGTTTCGATCTCGACATCACGCTTCATGAAGCCCAGCCCCGCGGGGAGCGAGGCGCTGACGGCCTGGGTCAAGTGCTCGCAGGCCAACGCCTTGAGGTGAGAGCCATCGCCCAGCGGTATGGGCTCACCAACGTCCGCGTCTTTGGCAGCGTCGCGCGTGGCGAAGAAACACCGCAGAGCGATATTGACCTTCTCGTCGATGTCGCAGCAGGAGTCGGGTTGGTGGGCTTGGCCCGCTGCCAGCGGGACCTGGAAAAGCTCCTCGACGCAAGGGTGGATCTCGTGCCGGCTAGCAGCCTGAAGGAAGGCGTCGCGCACTCCGTTTTGACCGAAGCCCGGCCCTTGTGAGCCGTCGCGACCGCCAGCGCCTCGATGACATCCTCGCGGCGATCAATGCCATCCCCGCCCACCTCGTTCGTGGTGATCTCTCCGACGGACTGGTTTTCGACGCCGTCCGCGTTCGCTTGATCGAGATCGGCGAGGCCGTTAAAGCGCTCCCGGCCGACCTCCTCGCCCATGAGCCCGATGTTCCATGGATGCAGATCGCCGGGATGCGTGACCGGCTGGCTCACCGGTACTTCGATACCTCACACGCCATTCTGGCAGCTACCGTGGACAGGGACCTTCCCGAGCTTGAACGTGCAGTCCGCTCCCTCATTGGCCAATCGGAAGGTTGATTCACGGGTGGGGTCCCTGAATATCGTCCTCAAACCCGACCTACATCGCAGACGAGTTGTTGCCCCCGGCTCAGGTCCCCTACAGCGAACGGCAGTATTGGGGGTCTGCCTATGTCTGGTCAGGGATCGCTCACCGGACAGGGCCCTGACCTACTTGTCGCGACAGGGGGTCACCCTGAGCGAGCAACTCTTCGGTGCGGTCATCATGCCGTCCCAGCCACACGGGGGAGTGTCATCGCCGCCATTAAGGTCGTTGCAACGTGATCTGTGCCGTCCGCGGTGTTCGCCGCATATAGATCGGCTAGCGTCGGTGAGTAGCTCGCAACCTCCTCCTGGGTTAAGTCGTGCCATACCGGAAGTATCACCTTGTGGCCAAGCTTCTCCCGGGCGGCCAAGCCATCCAGCTCCTTCTGGGGCCAGTGCTTGACGAAGAAATTATGACTGAGGTGATTATCCCGTACTGGGAGCGAGCGAGACCCCTATCGATCGAACGTCGGAGACTGTCCCCGACGTGCAACGTGAATTCGTCGAACCAAACGACAAGGCCACGCTCTTGCAGCCGGAGGGCCAGAGGACGAGCGGCGCTGTCCTTGTCTTCACTCGCGTGTGCAATGAACGCATCCCACTCCATGGCTCTCGCTAGAGGGTGGTTGGTCGGTTGCGACCCGATGAGGCTAGGAGCTCCTCGGTAGAGGGGTGTAGACCGGTGTTCAGATGGGTCAACGGGGGTCCGCCGTACCGGGATTCCCAGCGCCTCCACGCGCCTTACTCGGGCCTGTCGTTGCTCTCGTTCAGCTCGGATGGCCAGTCGACAGATTTCGGGCACCTCAGCGTTCCATTGCTCGAGTGCTTTGTTAGTTGCTTCGACCAATCGATCTATTAGCGCGACCTGCTCGTCAAGGAACCTCTTCGCTCGTGACCCGTCTGGATCGTCCCGAGGATCGTCATAGACCTTTATTGCCACTGCCCGATGTCCGGAGTCATATTGCACTTGCTCCGACAGGGGCGGGAAGGACCCCGGCGGCCATCGGAATAGCCAAGAGGGCGAGCCAGCTGTAAGTCGAAGTCTGACAAGGACGACATCAACCTCTCGAGGCCGAGGTTGCTGGGCGGGACCGAGGTATCGCGGGTCGTGATCCATGACTCGTTCGGGGCCTACGTCTTCGCGCTCGGGATCGCCGAGCTGTAGGAGGGAATGGATGAACCCGGCGACCAAGGCATCGACTAGTTCGGGTTCGAGTTCAGGATGCAGGATGGACTCGTCGCCCATCGCATGAACGTTTGCCGTAATGGCTCGACCCTCGTCTTCCAGCTCGGCTTCGAGCCTGTTGTCACCCGCAGGAGTCGACGGAGGGAAGATGGAACTCATCCACAGAGTCTACGAAGCGAAGGGGCGAACTTGGGTCATCACCGTCCCATCCGGACCGGATCGCCGGACCTTGATGCCCGCATGGGGACCTCGAGCGACGTAGGGACCCGTCTCGCTCCCGCCTTCGCGCCGGAACTCCAAGCCCGTCACCGCATGTCTGGTGACGGATCCCTATGCGGGCCCGTGTAGTCGCCTGCTTGCTGCAGTTGGCGACCGTAGATCTGACCCTCCGTCGCTACGACACGGATGGTCGCCGTAGCGACGAGCACCGTGCTGCGAGGAAGCCTGCGCTCAGCGTTCAACGGAAGCGGCGAGATTGTCCAGCGATGACGACAATCCCCGCCGCGTGATCTGCAGCGTTGATCCCGTCGGGCACATCGTCGGCCCTGATGTCGACGCGTGATCGGGCGTCGACGGGGTGACCTCCCATGGCGTCGACCACGTCGGAGTCGACGGCGGACTTCCCGCGCGGCCGACGCGTCCGCCGTACGCCAGGACCAGTCGGTAGGACCCGCCGGGACGCGCATCGAAGTGCTTGAACCGGCCGGTCATCCGTCGGGCGGTAGCCACACGGCAAGCGCGTCGGAGTCGGTCAGCGCGGCGAATACCCGGTCCGGCGAGGCGCTGATGACTCGGACGGCGGTGTCAGTCCGACCCATCGCGGGCGCGCCCGTAGCGCTCGTAGATCACGCGCGAGCCGAACGTCCTGGTCTCGACCAGGACTAGCCGAACGTCTTCGGTGACCGGCGGCAGGAAGGGCGTGCCGCCACCGACGACGACCGGATTGCGGAACATGCGCAGCTCGTCAACGAGGCCGAGCTCGATCGCTGCCGCGGCCAGGCCGGCGCCGCCGATCGAGACGTCCTTGTCGGTCGCGTCGAGCGCCGCAGCGGCCTCCTCGGCCACCGACGCCTCGGCGAGCCGGGCGTTGCCCTGGACGCTGGCGAGCGTGCGGCTGAAGACGACCTTCGGGATCGCGCACCACACGTCGGCGAACGCGGCCCCGAGCTCGTTGTCGCGCAGCGACGGATCCGTCTCCCACGGCAGCATCGTCTGGTAGAGCCTGCGGCCGCACAGATGGCCGCCGAGCTCACGCGTCTGCTCGAGGTGGAAACGAAACTGCTCCTCGCCAGGGGCCGACCACCCGAACGCGCCCCCGCGGTCGGCGATGAAGCCGTCCACCGAGACGCTCATCGAGTAGATCAGCACGGCGTCAACCACATCGCACCGGAGCGACGGACGATCATCGCGATGACGTTCACCATTGGTCGTCACTCACTGCCGCACTCTCCGTCCGAATGACTGCGCGGTCCCGATGTGTACCCACCGACTCATCTTGCTGCCGCACTCAAGGCCGACTGGGCGTCAACGCACGACGGAGCAACTGCGGTGCCGCAGGTCACTGCTTCGGTTGACGCATGTCAGACCGGCCGCGCACCCCTCGGGACCACCGTCCGATCCCGGTGACCGACGCGCGGTCGGGCCGTCACGGCGCCCCGCGCGGGCCCGGGACGGACACATCGCGGGAGGACACGGGCTGCCGCGGCGCCGGGAACGCCGACCGGGGCTGCCGAGCCACAGGGGACTGCTCGGCCGGTCGCAGGCGACGCGCCTCGGCCCATCGGACGGCCAGCTTGCCCACCTCCCAGACGACCAGCAGCACGAGGGCGGGCACCAGCGCCCACCCGAACTCGGCCAGTGTGATGGGCGTCGTGCCCAGCAGCCGGTTGAAGACGTCCATCTGGGTCACCAGCACCGCGAGGGCCACCTCGCCCAGCAGCGCCCAGTTCATCTGCTTGCTGTCGAACGTCGCGGTGGTCAGCACCGTCTGCGTCTCGCTCCGGCACTCCAGGGCCGCCACGATCAGGCACAGCGCGAAGGACGTCAACGCTACCGACCGGGCGACCTCGAGCCCTCCGAACTGCGTCGTCCCGAGCCAGATCAGCAGGAGCAGGCCGATGGTGAACACCGTGCCGGTGATCACCACGGTCGTGATCAGCCGCGGGGTCAGCAGAGTCTCTCCTCGCGGCCGTGGACGGGCTTCCATCAGGCCCGGCGTCTCGCGGTCGAAGCCGAGCGCCAGCCCGAAGGCGGCATTCACGAAGAAGTGGATCCAGAGCACCCGCGCCGGCGTGAACGGCTCCCCGGCGGCGATGTTGAACAGGCTGGCGCCGAGGAAGGTGAGGACGAAGACCACGAGCAGAACGAGGACGAAGCGGATGTACTTCGTCAGGTTGTCGTAGATCTTGCGGCCCTGCTCCACCGCGAACACGATCGTGGCGAAGTCGTCGTCGGACAGGATCATCCGGCCGGCGTTCTTGGCGACGTCGGTCCCGCTGCCCATCGCGATCCCGATGTCGGCGGCTTTGATCGCCGGGGCGTCGTTGACACCGTCGCCAGTCATCGCGACGACGTCGCCCTTCCTCTTCAGCGTCTCGACGAGCAACACCTTGTGCTCGGGCGCGACGCGACCGACGACGCCGATGCGTTCGATCCGGAACAGCCGCTCGTCCTCCGGCAGGGCGGCGAAGTCCTCGCCGAGGACCGCCTCACCCGGGATGCCCAGCTGGTCGGCGATGGCCGCGCCGGTGACCATGTCGTCGCCGGTGACCATGCGCACCCGGATGTGCGCGGCCTGGGCGCGCTCGACGGCCAGCTTGGACTCGGCCCGGGGCGGGTCCACCATGCCGACCAGGCTGGTCAGCTCCAGGTCGGTGACGTACCCCGCGAGGTCGCCGTCCGGGTCGAAACCGGCCGGGTCGAGGTCGCGGAACGCCGCGGCCATGACCCGCCGTCCGGCCCGTCCCATGCGCTCGACGTGCGCGTCGGCCCGTTCCTGCACCGCCCGGTCCCAAGGAACGGGTCCCGCCGGGGACAGGGCGCTGGTGGCGCGCGCCATGACCGCCGGCGCCGCGCCCTTGACGAAGCACCGCACGACCGGCCGCCCGTCCGGGCGGGTGGTCGCGTGGAACGTCGCCATCAGCTTGATGGTCGGGTCGAAGGGCAGGGTGGCCAGCCGGGGCAGCCGCTCCCGGGTGGCGTCGACGTCGAGGCCGGTCTTGTAGGCGAGCACGAGCAGCGCGCCCTCGGTCGGGTCGCCGACGACTCAGCCGTCGACGAGCTGCGCGTCGTTGGCGACGACGTAGGCCAGGATCGCCGCGTCGATGGACGGTGACGTCCCCGCGGCGTGGTGGACCTGCCCCTCGAGCTCGTAGCCGCTGCCGGAGACGGTGTAGCGGTCACCGGCGTCCACGACCTCGACGACCGTCATCTGGTTCATCGTCAGCGTGCCGGTCTTGTCCGAGTTGATCGCGGACGTGAAGCCGAGCGTCTCGACGGACGGGAGCTCCTTGACGATCGCGTTGCGCTTGGCCAGGTCCACCCCGC
>JAOPWA010000105.1 GCA_025965915.1 Dactylosporangium sp.
CCGCTTTCGGGAGCACTAGCCCCGTACTCTATTGACAAGGCGCGTCCCGTACGGATCGCGCCTTGTCTGTCTTGGACGGTGGGTGAGCTGGTACATGCGGTCCGCCGACACCGCAAACAGCGTATTCACGTTTGCTGCGGGGCCGCTTAGAGTGATCGATCGACCCCCGCGAATCAGCTCTTAGCTTCGCGCTCTGAGCGGATGACCGGATCCGCGAGCGTGCGCCGTGAGGACAGCAATGCCCCACACTGTGAACATCCTGCCGGCCGGCGCCCGCGGTCGACGCCTTCGCCGGATGGTGACCCTCGGGGTGGCCATTCTGATCGTGGCCAGCACTGCCGCCTGCGGCAAGACCGACGCTGGGGAGAAGGTGTCGCCGCCGACGAAGGGCGGCGCGGTGCGCGTCGTGCTGGGTGCGAAGCCGGCGCACCTCGACCCGCAACGGATCAAGAACGCCACGGAGGCGAACCTCAGCCGGCTGACCAGCCGGACCCTGACCACATTCCGGTCCGAGCCGGGCACGGCAGCCAGCGAAATCGTCGGTGACCTGGCCACCGACACGGGCCGACCTAGCGAAGGTAACAAGATCTGGGAGTTCACCCTCAAGCCCAGCATCAGGTGGGAGGACGGCTCGCCGGTCACCTGCGCCGACCTCAAGTACGGCGTGGAGCGCGGCTTCTCCAACCTCTTCCAGGTCTCGCTGCCGTACGCCAAGCAGTACCTGCAGGACAACGACGATCCCTACCGGGGACCGTTCGTCGGCAACAACAACCTGGGCAAGGGCCTCCAGTCGATCGAGTGCGTCGACCAGAAGACGATCCGGTTCCACCTGAAGATCGCCGTTGGCGACTTCGGGTACACGGTGGCCCTGCCGGTCTTCTCGCCGGTGCCACCCGCGCAGGACAAGAAGGGTGACTACGACCACCGGCCGTTCTCCAATGGGCCGTACAAGCTTGACCAGAGCGACGACAAGCAGCTCGTCTACGTGCGCAACAAGTTCTGGGACTCCGCGACCGACGCCGTACGCAAGGCGTACCCGGCGCGCATCGTCGTCACCGTTGACGCGGACTCGGCGACGGTGACCAACAACCTGATCAATAGCGACGGCGAATGGGCCGACGCGATCGGGTTGGAGAAGAACGTTGCCGCGCAGTTCGTCCAGCAGGTGGTCAACGATCCGGGGCTGTCCAAGCGGGCGATCGCAGGCAGTACCGGGGGCGTGCGGTATTTCGCGATCAACATGCGGACCATCCCCGAGCTGCGCTGCCGGCAGGCCCTTGTGTATGCGTTCAACAAGCGCAAGTACCGCGCGGCGGCGGGCGGATCGAGCTTCGGCGACTTCGCCTCCGCGATGATCGCGCCGCAGCTCGCCGCGCACCGCGACTTCGACCTGTACGGAAGCATCGCGCACTCGGAGGGTGACCAGGACAAGGCGCTGGCACTGCGCAAGCAGGCGGCCGACGACAACAAGGCCTGCCCGTCCAGGATGAAACTCGCCTTCCCGGACCAGAAGGACATCCGTCGCCAGGTCGCGACGATCGTGGAGTCCTACCAGCTCATCGGGGTCGAGGTTCAGCTCAGCCCGGTCAACCCGGACGAGTACTTCGACGCCATGGGCAACCCGGCCAACGGCAATGATCTGGTCTACGCCGGCTGGATTCCGGATTGGGCCAACGGTTCGGCGGTCATACCGCCCCTGTTCGACGGCCGGCTGATCCCCACCAAGGCGGGCGCAAGCAGTAACCTCAACTTCTCCCTGCTCAATGATCAGGAGATCAACAAACTGATCGACCAGGCACTGGCCGAGCCGAGGCTGGACGTGCAGTACAACCTCTGGGGTCAACTCGACGAGAAGATCCAGGCCAAGGCCGCCACCATCCCCGTGATCTACATCAAGGCGCTGCGGATGGCCGGCACCAACGTTCGCGGCGGGTTCATCCACCCACAGTTCGGCCAACCCGATCTGTGCGCGCTGGGACTGGGTGACCCATCCAAGTAGCCCGTGGTGCGCGGCGAGAGTCTGGTCCGGCTATCCTGTCAGACGCCGCACCTGCCGCAGCGACCCGCATTACTGAGAGGACCCGCACCGCCATGATGGCGTTCGCCTACACCCTGATCGTGCTGCTCGTGCTGACCAGCGTCCTGCTGACAATGCTGATCCTGTTGCACCGTGGTAAGGGTGGCGGCTTGTCCAGCATGTTCGGCGGCGGCGTCTCGTCCAGTCTTGCCGGCTCCTCCGTGGCGGAGAAGAACCTGGACCGATACACGGTTCTTGTCGGGATCGTGTGGTTCGCCTGTATTGTCGGCTTGGGTCTGTGGCTGAAGCTGGCCCAAAACGGGGCCTCCTAAAAACATCACGATCGCTCTAAACTCATCCACGCGGCCCGCGACCACGGGCCGCGCGTGTTTGCGCAGCTACTCCTGCACTCGCGCCGCCCCCCGGACGACAGGAGAATCAGTAGTGGCAAGTGGTAACGCCATCCGCGGCAGTCGCGTGGGCTCCGCACCGATGCGCTGGTCCGAGCGGGGCGACGAGGCACCTCGCCGATCCGTGACGTACTGGTGCGCCCAAGGGCACGCCACGGCGCCCGCGTTCGCATCCGAGGTCGTGCCGCCGCCCCGGTGGGACTGCCAGCGCTGCGGGCTCCCCGCCGGACAGGATGAAAACAACCCCCCGACTCCGCCGCGGGCGGAGCCCTACAAGAGTCATCTCGCGTACGTCAAGGAACGACGCAGTGATGCCGACGCGGCTGCGATCCTCGCCGAGGCCCTGGACCGCGTGCGGCAACGCCGCGGCCGGTAGGTCGTTACCCTGCGCTGTTCGGCACGCCGGTCAGCGCAGGGATCGGAAACGGGGGCCGATCTCGGCGGCGGCGGCCCGGTCCAACAGCCAGAGGGTACGTTCGACACCGTGTACTCCGGCGGCGGGCACCTGCACCGGACCGGCGCCCGACAGCGCCAACCGGACGGCACTCGCCTTACCCGGGCCGGATGCCATCAGCCACACCTCTTCGGCAGTGTTGATCGCCGGCAGCGTCAGTGTCAGTCGCACCGGCGGGGGCTTCGGTGCTCCACGCACCGCCGACACCGGCCGGGTCTCGTAGGCCACCGGGTGCTCCGGGAACACCGACGCCACATGACCGTCCTCGCCGACGCCCAGCAGCAGCACGTCGAAGTGTGGCAGTGCCGCCGTGCCCGGCTTGGCGGCCCGCGCCAGTTCGTCGGCGTACCGGGCCGCGGCGGCCTCCGGATCGGGGCCCTCCGGGGCGTCCGAGGGTGGCATGGGGTGCACCCGTGCCGGGTCCAGCGGCAGGGCGTCGAGCAGGGCCTGCCGGGCCTGTAGCTCGTTGCGGTCAGGGTCGTCGTGCGGCACGAAGCGTTCGTCACCCCACCACACGTCCACGCGCGACCAGTCGACGGCATCGCGGGCCGGGCTGTCCCGCAGCGCGCGGTACACGGCGCCGGCGATCGTGCCGCCGGTCAGCACCATGCTCGCCTCGCCCCGTTCGGCCTGCGCGTCGATCAGCCGGACCGCCAGCCGTGCCGCGGCCGCCTGGGCGAGCAGATTCGCGTCCGCATGCACGATCACGCTGACTTCGCTCAAAGATGCTCCTCGGGTGACATCACGGAACCGCGGGTCCGGCTGGCCCGCGTGTCCATGATCGAGTGACTACTGCGCCGTTTCAACCGTCAGTTCGGTCACGCCGGTGGCCCCGGTGTCGATGCCCTCGACGTCGGCGGTGTCGGGCCGCTCGGCGAGGGCCGGGTCGTGCCAGACGTGGACCCGGGTCGGGGAGCGGCTCTGGAACCCGTCGCTGCCGGTGGCCGCCGCCAGCGCGGCCGCGTATGTCGGGTCGGCGTCGAGCCGGCGCAGTTCCTCGGCGAGATCCTCGCCCAGTGAGCGATCCACCAGGGGGACCTTGCGGTCGGGCAGCCCGGTTCGCTGCACGATGGCCGTACCGTTCTCACGGTCGATCTTCACCGTGCCGCCGTCCGTCATCTCCATCGTCACGCCCCGCATGTGCGAGCCCGACACCGGACGCAACCGGGGTCTGATCCCCAGGCGGGCGCCCAGCCAGCCGCCCATCAGCACCGCGCTCGGATCGTTTCGCGGCGCGTCGATGGTCACCTTGGTCGGCAGGCTGTGCGAGGCGTCGAACACGCTGGCGACGAGAGTGCGCCACGGTGTGATGCGCGTCCAGGCCAGGTCGGTGTCGCCCGGGGCGTAGTCCTCGGCCCGTATCCGTAGCGCCGCGAGCGGGTCGTCGCACTGCAGGGTATCGGTGATCCGCCGTTCGGCCACGACGCCTAGTGGGTCGTAGGCGATGCGGTCCGGGGGGCCGCACCGCCACCAGGTGACCACCGGCACGTCGGGAGCCAGCAGCGGCATGACCACCGACTCGGCATGCAGCGCCAGCCGCCCGCGCATGCGCATGACGACTGCCTCACACGGGCCGAGCCGCCCGCCGACGACGACCTCGGCGTCCAGGCGGGACCGCTCGTGGGTTTCCTCGTCGCGTACGACGATGAGCAGTCGGCAGGGGTGCGCGGCGGCCGCGACGGTCGCGGCGGCCTCCGCGGCGCGAACCTCGGTCTCCTCCGTGACCACGATGAGGGTCAGGGCCAACCCGCTGGTCACACCGCCAGCGGTGCGCCGCTCGGCCGCGAGCGCTTTGACGACCGCGATGCCGGTCGTGTCCCAGAGCCCGATCATGAGTTCTCCCGCACTGTTGTTTCGGCAAGCTCGGTCATGCGCGCCGCCAGGCCCGACCGGTGCGGGCGAGCATCTCGTCGGCCGCCCGCGGCCCCCATTCGCCGGCCCGGTACGCCTCGGGGGTGGTGCCCGCCCATGCGACCTCCAGCGGGTCGACGACCCTCCAACCCGCTTCGACCTCCTCGGCGTCCGGGAACAGCGTCTTGTCGCCGAGCAGAACGTCGAGGATGAGGCGTTCGTAAGCCTCCGGACTGGTTTCGGTGAACGCCTCGCCGTACTGGACGTCCATCGTGATGTCGCGGACCTCCATGGTGGTCCCCGGCACCTTCGAGCCGAACTTCAGTGTCACGCCCTCGTCGGGCTGCACCCGGATCACCAGCTGGTTGGCTCCGAGCATCTCCACGTCGGACGGCGCGAACGGCAGGTGCGGCGCCCTCTTGAAGATCACGGCGATCTCGGTCACCCGGCGGGGCAGGCGCTTTCCGGCCCGGATGTAGAACGGGACGCTGGCCCATCGCCGGTTCTGGATACCGAGCGTGAGGGCCACGTAGGTCTCGGTCTTGGAGTCCGACGGAACGCCCGGCTCGTCGAGGTAGCCGGGCACCCGCTCGCCTGCGACCCAGCCTGGCTGGTACTGCCCGCGCACGGTGTCGCGGGCGATGTCGTCGGGCAGCTTGATCGCCCGCATCACCTTGAGCTTCTCGGTGCGAATCTCGGTGGCCGAGAAACCCGTCGGCTCCTCCATCGTCACCAGTGACAACAACTGCATCAGGTGGTTCTGCACGACGTCGCGCGTGGTGCCGACCTTGTCATAGAACGCCGCCCGGGTGCCGATACCCACGTCCTCGGCCATCGTGATCTGCACATGGTCGACGAAGAGAGAGTTCCACACCGGCTCGAACAACGCGTTGGCGAAGCGCAGCGCCAGGATGTTCTGGACCGTCTCCTTGCCCAGGTAGTGATCGATCCGGAAGACGTCCTCCGGCGTGAACGCATGGTCGACGAGATCGTTGAGCTGCTTGGCCGACGGCAGGTCGTTGCCGAACGGCTTCTCCACCACGACCCGGCGCCAGCCACCCGACTTCTCGTTGTCACTCATGCCGGTGCGCTCGAGTTGCTTGAGTACCACCGGGAATGCCGACGGGGGGATGGACAGGTAGAACGCCGCGTTGCCCTCGATGCCATGCGTGGTACGCAGATCGTCGAGCGTTGCGGCGAGCCGGTCGAACGCGTCGTCGTCGTCGAACGAGCCCGGTACGAACCTGATGTTGCTGCCCAGTCGGTCCCATACCTCGTCGCGCCACGGGGTACGGGCGTGCTCCTGGGCCGCCTTCCGGGCCAGGCTCGCGAAGTCCTCGTCGCCCCAGTCGCGCCGGGCGAAGCCGAGCACGACGAAGCCGGGCGGAAGCAGACCCCGGTTGGCCAGGTCGTACAAGGCGGGAATCAGCTTCTTGCGAGACAGGTCCCCGGTTACCCCGAAGATCACCAGGGCGCAGGGTTCCGGGATCCTCGGCAGTCGCCGATCCTGCGGATCACGTAGCGGGTTGTTCATCGTGCCACCTCACCGGTCTCAATGGCTCTACAGTCGCTCATCACGCCGGCCATTCACGAAACCCAGGGAAGTTCATCGACGGCGGCGAGAAGCCGCGCCACGCCCGCCGGCCGGTCGGTCAGGTGTAGCCGGACCAGCGGTCGACCCCGGCCGGTCAGCGCCTGGCGGTCGCCGGCCGCCTGCGCGGCTTCGAGCTGACCGAACGTGAATGGCCGGCCCGGTACCGGTAGATCCTCGATCACGGCGCCGGTGATCTGCAGGAACGCGCCGGTCTGCGGGCCGCCCTTGTGGTACTGGCCGGTCGAGTGCAGGTATCGCGGCCCCCAGCCGAAGGTCACGGAGTGCGACGTGTGGTCGGCCAGAGCAGCCCGCACCTTCGCCGCGTCGGCCTCGGCGAACCGGTCCAGGAAGGCCAGCACCGCGAGGTATCCGCCCGGACTCAGCCGGCTGAGCAACCAGCCCAGCGCCTGGTCCACCGTGGAGGCATTCCCGAGGTCCGTGCCGTAAACCTCGACCGGGCCGTCGGTGAATGCGGGTCTCTCCTGCGGCAACCCCAACTCGAGGATGCGCTGCGTGTTTTCCTTGCTCTCGGCCACGTTCGGCTGGTCGAACGGGTTGATCTGCAGCAGCCGCCCGGCGACCGCCGTGGCGTACTCCCAGGCCAGAAACTGCGCGCCGAGTGGCCCGTTCACCGCGACGTGCGGGGCGATCCCGCCGCCGGGTACGGACTCCGGCGGTAGCGAACCGCCCACCGTGACTGTCAGCACGTCGTCGCGGACGGCGCCCGGGGCGTCGGGTGCCTCGATGACGACCGGCAGGATGCCACGGCCCTGCTTGCCGGTCGACTCGGCGATGAGCTGCTCGATCCAGTCCGCCAGCCCGACGATGCCGGTGCCGTCGGAGATCAGGGCCACCTTGTCACGCCCGGCGAGGGCGGCCGTGCCGAGGGCGGCGCCCAGCGTCAGCGCTGGGTTGTTCTCGTCGCGGGCCAGCGAGGCGGAGAACTCGTCGGCCTGATCGAGAAGCTCGGCCACGTCGACGCCGGCCAGGGCGGCCGGCACGATGCCGAACGCGGTCAGGGCGCTGTACCGGCCGCCCACCTCCGGGTCGGCCAGGAAGAGGTTCGCGCCCATCTCCTCGGCGAGCGCCTCGAACGGCGAGCCTGGGTCGGTGACGATCACGAACCGTGAGGTGGCGCCCGGCAGGTCGGCGTCCTCGAACGCCTTCAGGTAGGCCCGACGGTGGCTGTCGGTCTCGATCGTGCCGCCGGACTTGCTGGACACCACGACGATGCTGCTCGCCAGCCGGTCCTTGAGCGCCGCGCGTACCTGGTGCGGGTCGGTGGTGTCGAGGATGGTCAGGTCGACGTCGAGCGTACGGGCGATGACCTCCGGGGCGAGAGAGGAGCCGCCCATGCCGGAGAGTACGACGTGGTCCATCCCCATGGTCTGCAACTCGTCGCGCAGCTCGGCGAGTCGGGGCAGCAGTTCGCGGCTGCGGCGGAACGTGTCGATCCAGCCCAGTCGGATCTTCGCCTCGGCCTCGGCCCCGGGGCCCCACAGGGTCGGATCCTTGGCGGCGAGCCGCTCGGGCACGCGGTCGGCGAGGAGCTGCGCCCGTGCGTCGGCCGCGCCGGGCACCGCCTGGGCGCCGTAGACGGCGAGCCCAGCGGCCGCCTCGACTTCGAGCAGTCCACTCATTGGCAGATCTCTTTCCCCGTGTCTCCTGAGGTCCGCATCGCTCGACTCGCTTCACCCGGGCCTCGCCACGCTCCGTAGCGGACCGCTGGGCTCACTGCTGAGCTTCTGTTTTCGCGCACCCCGTGGCGGCCTTGCCTGGCTTGTCGACGCCCGACTTCGCAGCATCCAGAGACTTGGTGACGCCCTCGAGAAGCTCGTTCCAACTCGCCGCGAACTTCTGCACACCCTCGCGCTCGAGCGTCGCGACCACGTCGTCGTAGTCGACGCCGAGCCTGGCGAGGTCGTCGATGACCTTCTGGGCATCGGCGTAGAAGGGGGTGATCGTGTCGCCCCGCACCTCACCGTGGTCGGCGAAGGCGTGGATCGTCGGCTCGGGCATCGTGTTGACCACACCCGGCGCGATGAGCTCCTCGACATACATCACGTCGCGGTACTCGGGGTTCTTCGTAGAGGTCGACGCCCAGAGTGGGCGCTGCGGGTGGGCGCCGGCGTCGGCGAGGGCCTGCCAGCGGTCGGTGCCGAACACCTTCTCGTACCGCTGGTACGCCAGGCGCGCGTTCGCGATCGCCGCCTTGCCCTGCAGCGCCTGTGCCTCAGGCCTGCCGATCTTGTCGAGGCGCTTGTCGATCTCACTGTCGAACCGCGAGACGAAGAACGAGGCCACGGAGCCGATCTTGGAAAGGTCGTGGCCGTTGGCCCTGGCCTGCTCCATGCCAGTCAGGAACGCGTCCATGACCTGCTCGTACCGCTGGAGGCTGAAGATGAGCGTCACGTTGACGCTGATCCCCGCGGCGAGCGTGGCCGTGATGGCCGGCAGCCCTTCGAGGGTGGCCGGGATCTTGATGAAGAGGTTCGGCCGGTCGACCAGCCACCAGAGCGCCCTGGCCTCGGCTTCCGTGCGTTCGGTGTCCCTGGCGAGGCGCGGGTCCACCTCGATGGAGACCCGCCCGTCCACGCCCCGGGAGGCGTCGTATGCCGGGCGCATCACATCGCAGGCCCAGCGCACGTCGTAGGTGGTCAGCATGCGGGTCGCCTCTTCGACGCCGACGCCCCACGCGGCCAGATCCTTGATCTGGTCGGCATACTCGTCGGCGGCGCTGAGGGCCTTGGCGAAGATGGTCGGGTTGGTGGTGACCCCGACCACGTGGCATTCGCGTCGCAGCTTGTCCAGCCCTCCGGTGGAGAGCCGGTCACGGGAAAGGTCGTCCAGCCAGATCGCCACCCCGGCGGCGGACAGCTGCGCCAGCCTGTCGGACATCGTCACTCCCTTTTTCTTTTGTTCGTTGCTCAGTTGCCGGTCGTGGATCCCTTGATTTCGCCGGAGCGTGCCAGCGACGCGTGCGCAGCCGCCACGACCCGGTCCGGGGTGAAGCCGAACTGCTCGTACAGGACCTTGTACGGCGCACTGGCCCCGTAGTGTTCAAGGCTCACGCATTCGCCGGCGTTGCCGACCAGGTCGCGCCACGGCATCGAGATGCCGGCTTCGACACTCACCCGCGCCGTGACCCCCGACGGCAGTACCTGCTGCTGGTAGGAGCGGTCCTCGGCGCGGAACCACTCCTGGCAGGGCATCGACACCACCCGGGTCGGGACGCCCTCGGCCTCCAGCCGCTCACGGGCCTCCAGGCACAGGTGCACTTCCGAGCCGCTGGCCATGAGGATGACGTGCGGCTGGCCGTCCGATGCGTCGACGAGGATGTACCCGCCGCGCGTCACGCCCTCGGCCGAGGCGACCTTGGTCCGGTCGAGAGTGGGCACGTTCTGCCTGGTCAGGCTCAGAGCGGTCGGCCGGTCGGTGTGCTCGAGCGCCATCCGCCAGGCCCACGTGGTCTCGTTGGCGTCAGCGGGGCGCACGACGTCGAGCCCGGGGATGGCGCGCAGCGCGGCCAGGTGCTCGACCGGTTGGTGGGTGGGGCCGTCCTCACCGAGCCCGATCGAGTCGTGGGTCCAGACGTAGGTCACTGGCAGCTTCATCAAGGCAGCGAGCCGCACCGCCGGACGCATGTAGTCGCTGAACACCAGGAAGGTGCCGCCGTAGGGGCGGGTGGGGCCGTGCAGCACGATGCCGTTGAGGATCGAGCCCATACCGTGCTCGCGGATGCCGAAGTGCAGCGTCCGGCCGTACCAGCCGCCCGGGAAAACGTCGGTGGCGTGCTCGGGCGGCACGAACGAGGGTGCTCCCTCGATCGTGGTGTTGTTGCTCTCGGCCAGGTCGGCCGAGCCGCCCCACAGCTCCGGCAGCACCGGCCCGATCGCGTTGAGTACCTTGCCCGACGCTGCCCGGGTCGCTATCCCCTTCGGATCCGCCGGGAACTCCGGCAGCGCCTCGGTCCAGCCCGGGGGCAGCTCCCGCTTCGACGTCCGGTCCAGTAGCGCCGCGCGATCAGGGTTGGCCTCGCGCCAGGCCTCGTAGGTCTTCTCCCAGTCGGCGTGGGCCTGCCTGCCGCGCTCGATGACCTCGCGGGCATGCTTGAGGACGTCCTCGTCGACCTGGAACGACCGGTCCGGGTCGAAGTCGAGGATTTTCTTGGTCGCGGAGACTTCGGGGGCGCCGAGCGCCGATCCGTGTGACTTTCCGGTGTTCTGCTTGGTGGGGGCAGGCCAGGCGATGATCGTGCGCAGGTTGATGAACGACGGCCGGTCGGTCTCGGCCTTCGCGGCCTCGAACGCCCTGTACAGCGCCTCCACGTCCTCGTGGTAGCCGTCCTCGCCCCGCCAGTTGACCTCCTGCACGTGCCAGCCGTAGGCGTCGAAGCGCTCGGAGACGTTCTCGGACAACGCGATGTTGGTGTTGTCCTCGATGGAGATCTGGTTGTTGTCGTAGACGACGATCAGGTTGCCGAGCTTGAG
>JAOPWA010000143.1 GCA_025965915.1 Dactylosporangium sp.
CGCCGACACGGACGAGCGGGCGGAGTGGTTGTCCTGGCCGAGTGCCCTGTCGTTCCTGCGGCTACGCTCCGGGCGACCGGGACCCCTGCCGAGCCCGGAGGAGGCGGCGGAGTACCCGTACAACCACCTGGAGCTGGAGTTCGCCCACCAGCGGCGCGAGGGACAGGCGATGGGCTCTCCGGAGACGGTCCGCCACCAGCTCGGGGAGTTGCTGAGGCGTACCGGAGCGGACGAGCTGATGCTCACCACGCTGGTGTACGACATCTCCGACCGCGTCCACTCGTTCGAGTTGATCGCGGAGAAGGTTGCCGGCGGGCTACGCCGCGACAGCTGACACCTCGAGCGGCGGGTTCGAATCCGCATGGTCGGCCGCCCCAGGCAGCTGGTAGACAGGTAAGAGAAGCTTGTTTGTCCGCTTCAACATCAGTACGAGCGTATTGATACGAGCGTTCTGGGCGGTCTGATGTGTGGCATCGTAGGTTGGGTCGACTTCGGCCGGAGCCTCGCTCAGGAGCAGTCGACAATGCGGGCGATGACCGGGACCATGGCAATGCGCGGACCGGACGCCGAGGGCCTGTGGCTTGACGAGCACGTCGCATTCGGTCATCGGCGGCTGGCCATCATCGACCTTCCCGGCGGCGCACAGCCGATGACCGTCGAGCGTGACGGGTCGCTGGAGCGTGGATCCATGGATCGCGAGGGGGTCATCCGCGGCGGCTCCGTGGTGGCGGCCCTGACCTACAGCGGCGAGGTGTACAACTTCCGCGAACTGCGCCACGAACTGAAGGCACAGGGCCATCAGTTCCAGACGTCCAGCGACACCGAGGTGGTGCTGCGGGCCTACCTGCAGTGGGGCGACGGGTTCGCGGAGCGGCTCAACGGAATGTTCGCCTTCGGGCTGTGGGACGGCCGCGGGCAGCGACTGCTGCTCGTGCGCGACCGGATGGGGATCAAGCCGTTGTTCTACCACCCGACGCCGAATGGAGCGCTCTTCGCCTCCGAGCACAAGGGCATCCTGGCGCATCCCGAGGTGGAAGCGGTCATCGACACCGCCGGCCTGCGTGAGTTGCTGTCGTTCGTCAAGTCGCCGGGCCACGGCGTCTACCGGGGTACGTACGAGGTACGCCCCGGTCATGTGGTCGTCGTCGACCGCGATGGCGTGCACCCACGCCGGTACTGGGGTCTGCATGCCCGGCCGCACACCGACGACCTTCAGACGACCGTGCGCACCGTGCGGGAGCTCCTCGAAGACATTGTTGCCCGGCAACTGATCACCGACGTTCCGCTGTGCACGTTGCTGTCCGGGGGCTTGGACTCCTCGGCGATCACCGCGCTCGCCGCCGCCGCGCTGCGCCGTAGTGGCGGCGGGCCGGTGCGCTCATTCTCGGTGGACTTCGCCGGGCAGGCTGAGCACTTCCGTCCGGACGCGCTGCGCGGTACGCCGGACGCGCCGTTCGTACACGAGGTCGCCGAACATGTCGGCGCCCGGCACACCGACGTCGTGCTCGACACGGCGGCGTTGACCGATCCGCTCTACCGCACTGCGGTACTGATCGCGAACGACCTGCCCAACAGCCTGGGCGACATGTACACCTCGCTCTACCTGCTCTTCCGGGCCGTCCGGCAGCACTCGACCGTGGCGCTGTCCGGCGAGTCCGCCGACGAGGTGTTCGGCGGCTACGCCTGGTTCCATGACGAGCGAGCGGTCAACGCCGACACCTTCCCATGGGTGGCCGCGTTGCGACCACCGACGGCCGACAGCTCAGCCGCGGACACCGGGGCCGTGGATGCGGCCAATATCGGCAACATCGTCGATCTGCTCGACCCGGATCTGGCCGCCCTGCTCCACCTCGACGAATACCGGGCCGCCGAGTACCGGCAGGCGTTGGCAGAGGTTGAGCATCTTCCGGGCGAGGACGGTCGAGAGCGCCGCATGCGTGAGGTGTGCTACCTGCATCTGACGCGGTTCGTGCAGATTCTGCTGGACCGCAAGGACCGGATGAGCATGGCCCATGGCCTGGAAGTGCGGGTACCGTTCTGCGACCATCGCCTGGTCGAGTACGTCTACAACACACCGTGGTCGATGAAGACCTTCGACGGTAGGGAGAAGAGCCTGCTGCGCGCGGCCGTCGCGGACCTCCTGCCCCAGTCGGTCGTGCAGCGGCGCAAGAGCCCGTACCCCTCGACCCAGGATCCCGCGTACGAGCGTGCACTGCGCGAGCGCCTGGCCGAGGTGCTCGCCGATACCGACGCGCCCGTGGCCGCTCTGCTCAATACCAAACGGGTACACGCGCTGTTGAACACGCCCGCGGACAGTACCGGCTTCGGGCCGGCCCGCCGCGCCGTCGAGCTGGCTCTCAGCCTGGATCAGTGGTTGCGTCGCTACCCCGTCCGCCTCGTGGTCAACACGTGACCGCAGTTACCTCACGGGGAGTAGTTACTTCATCGGGGAGTACGCCGTCGGCTCCAGGATCGAGTTTTCGACGTGGGTGACCAGGGGGCCCTCGCGCTCGGACTCGGCCCGCACCTCGATCCACTCGGGGTCGGACATGAACGCCTCCCACCGCTGCTCCCGATCGGCCAGGCTCTCCCAGCGTAGGAGATAGGTCAGCTGTGCGCTGGACGGCCCGATGTACGTGGTCCAGAACCCGACCGGCGTGATGCCATGCCGACCGAACAGGCCCAGCGTGTGATCGGCGAATCGGGCGTGCAGCGCGGGCAGTCGGCCCGGCACGGCCTCGTAGACCCGCAGTTCGTACAGCACGGTCACTCCTAGTCGTGGTTGGTTGTGCGTTGCTTGGGCGGGCGGCCGTCGGACCTGCGAGCCCCAGAGCTGTGAACCTCAGTGCTGTGAGCATCAGAGCCGTAGGCGCCGCGGTGGCTGACGACGATGTCGGTCAGCGCTGCGACGAGGGCGACCAGGATGAGTGCGATCGCGACGAACAGGGCGACCTGGAAAGCCTGCGAGTAGCGGCCGCCGGTGCCGGCCAGGTGGGCGAAGAAGACCGAGCCGACGGTCGCGATCCCGATGGCGGCCCCGATGCGCTGCCCGGTCTGGATCATCCCACCCGCGCTGCCGCCCTTGCGGGGCGGCACCTCAGACAGGGTGATCGTCTGGTTGGGCGTGATGACCAGGCCACTGCCGAGGCCGGCGACGAGCAGGGGCACGGCGGTTGCGAGTGGCGCGGAATGTCCGGGGACGACGTGCACCGCGAGTACCGTGCCCGCGAGGCCGACCGCTACGAGCGCGAGGCCGATGGCGACCAGTGGGCGGCCGAGCCGGTTGACGAGACGCCCACCTAGGGCTGCCGCCGCGGCGGAGCCGAGCGCGAAGGGCGTTATCGCCAGCCCGGCGAGCAGCGGGCTGTAGCCCAGGCCGCTCTGCAGGTAGAGGGTATAGATGAAGAAGATGGCGGTGAACCCGGCGAAGTAGAGGAGCCCGATCAGGGAGCCGAGCGCGTACGAGCGCAGCCGGAACAGGTCGAGGTCGACGACCGGTTCGCTGTGCCTGGCATGGTGGCGTTCCCAGTTGACGAACCCGGCCAGGACGACCACCGCGGCGACCAGCAGCAGCCACTTCGCCCGCCCGCGCCACTGCTGCTCCTGTACCAGCGGCAGCAGGAGCAGCACGACGCCGACACCGAGGAGCGCGACACCGACCGGGTCCAGGCTCTCACAGCGGCGGTCTTCCCGCGGGCGCTGCGGGATCAGCCGCCAGCCCAGGACAACCGCCGCGATGCCGACCGGGATGTTGACGTAGAACACCCACCGCCAGCCTTCCTGCGCCCCGGCGAGATGGATCAGCACGCCGCCCAGCAGTGGGCCGATCGCGGTGGAGATGCCGACGGTGGCGCCCAGCATCCCGAACGGTCGGCCGCGTTCAGCCGGCGGGAACAGATACTGAACCAGGCCGACCACCTGCGGGTTGAGGATTCCGGCGCCCGCGCCCTGGATGAGCCGGGCGACAACCAGCCAGGTCGCGGTCGGGGCGAGACCGGCCGCGGCGCTGGACAGGGTGAAAAGGGTGAGACCCGCAATGAAGACGTTGCGCCGGCCACGGGCGTCTCCGTAACGTCCGGCCGGGACCAGGGCCAGCCCGAAGGTGAGCGCGTAACCGGACAGTACCCATTGCACGTCGCTTAGAGTGGCGTGCAGGCTGGCACGAATCGACGGCAGCGCCACGTTGACGATGCTCACGTCGAGCAGTGTCATGAACGCGGCGACCAGACAGACGGAGAAGGCGCGCCAGCGGCGCCGGTCGGCCTCCTCGCGCTCCGAGGCGGTGCGCGGGGAGTTGTTCCCTTCGGAAGCCTTGTTGACCCAGCCGTTCCGTCCCGCGCGGTTGCCGTCCTTCGAGGCGCCTGTACTCATCGACTCCATGTGCCCGCCCGCAGATGTCACCCACAGCTGTCTCCTGCAGGATGTCGCCTGCGCTACGACGCCTACCCGGGCGCCCCGGCGGCAAACGGTGGACGCACCGGACGCACCTGACCGGTGCGACAAGGCTCGGTGTCAGGCGGTGGCTGGGGCGAGGGCCTGCATGATCTCCTCTGCCCGGCGGGTTGCGGCCGCGGGGTCGACGTCGGGAGAACCGATGAGCGGATCCCAGTTCAGGTCGTAGAACAGCTCCGTCACGCCGACCTCGGCGAGACGGCGGGTGTCCTCACGGATCTGCTCGTACGACCCGGACAGCGGTTTGCGCTCGCCGTTGCCGGCAGGTTCGCCGACGCGTAGCACTCCGCGGCTGACGATCCGGACCGTCGCCGGGTCGCGGCCGGCTTCGCGTGCCGCCGCGTGTACCACCGCGATGTCGTCGGCGATCAGCGACAGGTCGGTGCCGCTACGGCTGATCCAGCCTGCGGCTGACCGGCCGGCACGCCGGAGTGCGCTCTTGGCGACGCCACCGAGCAGTACCGGTGGACCCGGACGCTGGACGGGCTTGGGCGCCATGCGGCTGGGCGGGATGGTGTAGAACTCGCCGTCGAACTGGCTCACCTCGTCGGCCCACAGGGTGCGCAGGGCCGCCAGGTACTCCTCGGCCCGCGCGCCGCGGCGGTCCATCGAGGCGCCCGTCGCGGTGAACTCGGCCGGGGACCAGCCACTGCCGAGACCGAGGTCGTGCCGACCTCCCGAGAGCACATCGAGGCTGGCGGCCTGCTTGGCGAGGTAGGCGGGCGATACGAATGGGAAGTTCACCACCGCGACGCCCAGCCGGATCCGCGAGGTGTGCGCGGCCGCGTACGCCAGCGACACCAGGGGATCAAGCACGCTCTGGTAAACCGGATCCAGGTCCTGATCGACGGCCACGAGTAACCGCTGGAAGGTCCACAGTGACTGGTAGCCGAACTGTTCGGCCTGCGCGGCGAATCGCGCGACGTTGTCCGGGGTCGCCCATGCGCCCGCTACCGGCAGCCCGAATCCGATCCGCATGAGGTCTAGCGTAGGGGACGGAGCGCCCTGGCTCCCCAGTGGAGGCCAGGGCGGCGTCACTCGTTGATCGGTTTGGCCGTCGATCGGTTTGGCTGGTGCCATGGCGGGCATGATGCTGGTCATGGGCAGACTCGTGACCAGGCTGGAGCGGCTGACCGTCATTGATGACATCGCCGACCGGGCGCGGACGCTGGTACGCGCCGCGACCCGTTCCCAGCGGGTACGCGATGTGCTGCACGGTGTCTGGCTCGGTCATCCGCTGCACCCGGCCCTGGTCCAGGCGCCACTGGGCGCATGGATGAGTGCGGCGGTCCTCGACGTCCTACCCGGACAGCAGGCCGCCGCGACCACGCTCGTCGCGGTCGGGAACGCCAGCGCCGTGCCCGCCGCGATGGCGGGCGCCAACGACTGGGCGTCGTTGTCACGCGAGCAGCGCCGGGTCGGCCTCGTCCACGCCGCCGCGAACACCGTGGCTTTGACGCTGTACGGCGTCTCGCTGGCGGCGCGGTTACGCGGGCGACATACGGTCGGCCGACGCCTCGGCTACCTGGGCCTCACGGTGGCCGGCGCCAGCGCCTACCTCGGTGGTCACCTGTCCTACGCGCTGGGGGCCGGGGTCAACCAGACGGTGCCGAGTTTGTGGCTGATGCGCGGGACCTGGCAGCGCGTCGGTGACGTCGACGAGTTCAGCGAGGGGCAGCCGACCGTACGCAAGCTGGGTGAGACGCCCGTGCTGGTGTACCGCGAGGATGACCGGTTCACCGTGATGCTGGAGCGCTGCGCCCACCACAACGGTCCGCTCGGTGACGGCAAGATCGTGGAGATTGACGGCTGGCCCTGCGTGGTCTGCCCCTGGCACGGCAGCACCTTCCGGCTGTCTGACGGCCTGGTGGTACACGGCCCGGCCGCCAACGACCAGATCACGCTTCGCACCCGGGTTGTCGATGGCCGGCTGGAAGCCTCGCCTGTCTGAGACCGCACGACCGTCCTATCTGGCGTATGTGGCCAGACAGGTTCGCTTCGGACCTCATCACACAACCAAGTGCCTACGATTCGCGCCCGCCGCCGCTCTCACACACAATGGGACCAGAACAAGACGGATGTGTGAGCGGCCTGGCCTGAGCGGCCGCCTCTGCTCCATCGGATCCAAACGAGCCATGGACATATAGCGGTCTTCAACACCTGTAACTCGACACGGGGCGCCATCAGGATCGGCTTCCGGTCTGGCGAGTTGAGAACATCAGTGCAGGCAAGCAGACTGATACGACAAGCGGGCTTACGGCATAGCGATGCGATGCCGTGGGAGAGGGGGCCAGAGATGGCCAAGAAAGTCGTCACCTGGGCTGTCATCGCGTTCCTCGTATTCTTCGTAGCCTTTCACCCCGACACCGCCGCTCATGCCGCACAGTCCTTGGGCGCTCTGGTCGTCAACGTCGGAAAGGGCTTCGGCGACTTCTTCACAAGGGTGGCTTCCTGAGGTCGCTGACAACGCACACCCGGCCGGCGGACAGTTGGCCACCGGCCGGGTTGACGGTCAACCGATGGTCAGACTCACGACGGCTGCGACGGCCATGATTGCGGCGGTCAGCCAGCCGAGAATGCTGGCCAGCCGTCCGTTGGCGTGGTCGCCCATCAGTTTCCGGTCGCCGGAGACGAGCATGACCAGTACCAGGAACGGGGCGGCGGCGACGCCGTTGATGAAGGCGCTGATCACCAGTAGTTGCACCGGGTCGATGTGAGTGAGCGTCAGCGCCGTACCGCCGATGGTGCCGGCGGCGACGAGGCAGTAGAAGACGGGCGCCTGCCGGGGGGAGCGGGAGAAGCCGAAACGCTTGCCGAGTAGGCCGGCCAGGCCGGACGCGCCGGAACCGGCGAGGACCGGGATGGCGAGCATGCCCGAGCCGATGAAACCGAGGGCGAACAGCGTCCCGGCCCACTTTCCGGCGATCGGTTCGAGGGCTTTGGCGGCGTCGGCGGCGCTGTTGAGGTCGTGCTGGCCGTGGGCGTGCAGGGTGCTGGCGGTGGCGACGATGATCGAGAACATGACCAGGTTGGAAAACAGCATGCCGGTCAGTACGTCCAGGCGGGCGGCGCGCACCTTGCGTCGGGCCTGGGCGGGTGGCCGCTGGTCGAGGGGGACGGCCTGCCGACCGCGGATGGGCTCGTCGCGCAGGTCTTCGATGCGGTGCGCGGACTGCCAGAAGAACAGGTACGGGCTGATGGTGGTGCCGAGCACGGCGACGAGCAGGGTCAGGTAGCCGGCGTTGAATTCGAGGTGGGGTACCAGCAGTCCGTGCAGCACCTGTCCGGCCGGGGGATGGGTGAGCACGGCGACGGCGAAGTAGACCAGCAGGGCCAGGCACAGCAGTTTGAACACCTTGGCGATGCGGTCGAACGAGCCGAGGATGACCAGCGCGGTGACGGCGATGCCGGCGATGAGGGCCCATAGCCAGGTCGGGCCGGCGTGCAGCAGGGTCATCCCGGCGCCGACCGCAACGAGGTCGGCGGCGATGTTGAGGGCGTTCGCCCCGATCAGCGCGACCAGCAGCACCCCGATCAGGGTGCGGGCGGCGCGGCTTCGCCAGCGGGTGGTGACCAACTCGCCGAGGCTCTTGCCGGTGGCCAGGGCGGTGCGGTCGCAGATCTCCTGCACCGCCGTCATCAGCGGGAACGTCAGCAGGCTGGTCCACAGCATTCCGAAACCGGTCGCCGCGCCGGCCTGTGAGTAGGTGGCGACCCCGGACGGGTCGTCGTCGCTGGCGCCGGTGACCAGACCCGGCCCGATCGCGCGCAGGTAGTACCGCCAGCCCCGTGACGCTGTATTCGAGGTGAGGTCGACGCCCGAGGTGAGGTCGACGCCCGGGGTGAGGCCGACATCCTTGGCCGATTCGTCCGCAGGGGATCGATCCGTCACCGTTTGGACTTGACGATCATCGTTCACGCAGGTGGGGTACCCGATCACCCCGAATTCGTAACTGTCGCTCGTGCAAGGTCACGTTCGTACAGGCTCACTGGTACGCCCCGTGGGCCCGCGCAACGCCCCACGATCCGTTACTTGTAGCATGCTAAATGTTGTATCCGTACAAGTATCTGGGGTATCGCGTGCCTGAGCTCGACCGCCGCGGGCGGGTGCTCGTCCTGGCCATCTGCTGCATGAGCCTATTGATCGTCGGCCTGGACAACACGATCGTGAACGTCGCGCTCCCGTCCATCCGGCGCGACCTGCACGCGTCCATGTCCGGTCTGCAATGGACCATCGACGCGTACACGCTCGTCCTGGCCAGCCTGCTGATTCTCGCCGGCTCGACAGCCGATCGCATCGGGCGGCGGCGGACCTTCCAGACCGGCCTGGTCGTCTTCACCGCGGGCTCGCTGCTGTGCAGCGCCGCACCGAGCCTCGGCTGGCTCGTTGTCTTCCGGATGGTGCAGGCGGTCGGCGGATCGATGCTCAACCCGGTCGCCATGTCCATCATCACCAATACGTTCACCGAGCCGAGAGAGCGCGCTCGAGCCATCGGTGTCTGGGGTGCCGTGGTCGGGATCAGCCTGGCGCTCGGGCCGATGGTCGGCGGAGCGCTGGTCGCGTCCTTGGGGTGGCGCGCGATCTTCTGGATCAACATACCGGTCGGGCTGGCGGCGGTGCTCCTGACCGCGCGGTTCGTACCCGAGTCCCGGGCGGATCATCCCCGTCGTCCTGATCCGGTCGGTCAGCTGCTCGTCTTAGCCGTACTGGCTTCGTTGACCTACGCCATCATCGAAGGGCCCAACCGGGGCTGGTCGTCGTCGGTGATTCTCGGATTCTTCGCGACCGCCGCCGTCGCGCTGGTCGGCCTGCTCGGCTACGAGTCACGCCGTGAGGAGCCGCTGCTGGACCTGCGCTTCTTCCGCAGTGCCCCGTTCTCCGGGGCGACGGTGATCGCGGTCAGCGGGTTCGGCGCGCTGAGTGGCTTCCTCTTTCTCAACACGCTGTACCTGCAGGAAGTGCGCGGCCTGTCCGCGCTGCACGCCGGGCTGTACACATTGCCGATGGCGGCGATGACCGTCGTGTTCGCGCCGCTGTCGGGGCGGCTGGTGGGCGGGCGCGGGCCACGAGTGCCGCTGTTGCTCGCAGGCGTCGCGATAATCGCCAGCATCCTTCCGTTCACGCAGTTGACCGCGAGTACGCCGGTGGGTTGGCTGATGGCCAGCTACGTCGGGTTCGGATTCGGGTTCGGAATGATCAATGCCCCGATCACCAACACGGCTGTTTCCGGGATGCCCCGCTCGCAGGCCGGCGTCGCGGCGGGGGTCGCCTCGACCAGTCGGCAGGTTGGCCAGTCACTCGGTGTCGCGGTCGTCGGATCGGCCGTGACGGCGGGTGTCCGCGGCCCGATGTCCGCGCACTTCACCCAGGCGAGCCACGTCGGGTGGTGGATCGTCGTCGGCTGCGGTGTGGCCGTGTTCGTCCTCGGTGCCCTCACCACGGGTCGCTGGGCGAGGCGCACCGCGGAAGACGCCGCGACCCGTATCGCCGCCGCTCGGCCAGCGGTCCCGGTGGGTGTGCGGTGAACGCGCGCGTACCCGTTGGCGCCGCGCCCGGCGAGGCCACCCAGGCCGAGGTTGCGGCGCGTGCCTGGCAAGCGATGCGCGCCCTGGTACTCGAACAACATGACCGGCGCAGAGAGGTCTGCGAAGCGCTCGACATGAGCTTCGTCAGGGCCAACGCGTTGCGGTCCCTGGTCCTCGGTCCCATGACGATGCGCCAGCTCGCCGAGAGGTTGGCTAGCGACCCGCCGTACACGACTCTCGTTGTGGACGACCTGCAGCGGCGCGGCCTGGTACGGCGCAGTCCGCACCCTGGCGACCGCCGACTGCGGATCGTGACACTGACGCCGGCCGGCGCGGACGCGGCCGAAGTGGCCGAACGGATCCTCGGTCGCCCGCCGGCGCCGGTACTCGACCTGGACGGTCGGGATCTGGCGACACTCGACCGGCTCCTGGCGAAACTTCTGAGGTAGCGGAGACGTCGACGCGGCGCGACGGAATCGCCTGCGCGGCTGGTGACGGCGATTCTGACGTGTGCGGCATGCTAGGTCGGTGACGAACCGGACGGGTACGGAGCTGTCCCACCTCGAACGCACCGTGCTGGACGATTCCTTGACGCCCGGTGTTGCCGGATTCGACCGGCTACGCCTTGCCGAGGTGCCGTTCGTGCCAGAGGTGCGACTGCATCTCGCCGTAGATCCAATAGTCCTGGGCGCGAGGATGGAGGCCGAGTCGGGCGCGGCTTTGGCGCCGTTGTTCTGGGCCTCCGCCTGGGCCGGTGGCCAGGCCGTCTCGCGGTACGTCCTGGACAACCCCGACGTGGTCGCCGGTAGCCGGGTGCTTGACCTGGCATCGGGCTCCGGGCTCGTCGCCATCGCAGCGGCCGTCGCCGGTGCGGCGACCGTCACCGCCAACGACATCGACCCGTACGCCCTGGCCGCACTGACGTTGAATGCACGGGCCAATGGGGTGGTGGTACACGGAAGCTGTGGCGATCTGCTCGCGGGCGACGGCGACGGTGCCGAGGTGGTGCTCGCCGGAGACGTCTTCTACAGCCAGTCCTTGGCCGACCGGATGCTGGCGTTCCTCGAACGTGTGGCGACGCGCGGCGCCCGCGTACTGGTTGGCGATCCCGGTCGGGCATACCTGCCATACGGCCGGTTGGAGGTCGTCGCGAGTTACCCGGTATCGATGATGGGGCCGCCTGAGGACGCCGAGATCAAGCAGGTCCACGTCCTCCAACCGCGCTACTGATCACGTCGGGACGGGCGAGCGCACAACCGGCACCTTGGCCTTCCCGCGGGCCTTCCGCTGGAGATCTTGGACGAATCGCGTGCGCGAAACCGTGAGGCGTGGTTGAGTCGACATCGTCCGACCCGACGGTGCACGGCGGTGACGGGATCACCCGTGAGATCAACCGAGGTTTTGCTCGTGTACTCCATTTTTTTGGGTAGACGATTCGCCTTGTACCAGCCGCTTACTTCGGTTGCGCGGGTGCGTCGCTGCGGTCGGCGGGTTGGGCGATGTGGGGCCGCAGGCCAAGCGGCTCCGGATCTGCATTCGCAGGTCAATGGGCCTGACAAGGGAGAACGGCAATGGCACAGGGCACGGTGAAGTGGTTCAACGCTGACAAGGGCTTCGGATTTATCAGCCAGGACGGGGGCGGCCCCGACGTGTTCGTTCACTTCTCCGCCATCCAGTCCGGCGGTTACCGTTCGTTGGAGGAGAACCAGCGGGTCGAGTTCGACGTCACGCAGGGCCAGAAGGGTCCGCAGGCGGAGAACGTCCGCCCTATCTGATCAGAGTTCGCGGGGGTGCGCCCCGCCATTCGACAAGCCGGTGTGGCGGCGCTGACGAAAACGATCGGTTGTGCCGGGGCGGTCGACCCGGCACACCGGCGTAGTCGCGGCGCCTGTCCTCGAGTGGTTCAGTTCGGCGGCAGGTGCTCGGCCTCGCCTTCGTGCGGGTCGACCCTGCGGCCGGGAACGTCGTCCGGTCGGGAACGCCCTCCGGTCGGGCCGGCGGGCCACGGCGTGGATACGATGCGGGCATGGTGACGCAACCGGCGTCCCCGGCGGAAGGCCCAGGGTGGGTGGGGCCGTCGCTACCCCTGTCACCGTTGTCGCGGGTGCGGCTGGACCAACTGCTGCAGGAACTGCTCGACCGCGTCGGCGAGGTGTCCGCGAGCCGGGAGCGGTTGCGGGCACTTCTGGACGCCGTGGTCGGTATCGGCGCCGATCTCGACCTGCGGAGCACACTCGAACGCATCGTGATCGCGGCCTGCCGGTTGACCGACGCCGAGTACGGCGCCCTCGGCGTGATCGGCCCTGACCACACGCTGGTCGAGTTCATCACCCACGGCATAAGCCCGGAAAACCATCGGCTCATCGGTGCCCTACCGCGCGGGCACGGTGTACTCGGCCTGTTGATCGAGGACCCCCGGCCGATCCGGCTGCCTGACATCGCCGCCCACCCGCGGGCCTACGGCTTCCCGGAGCATCATCCGCCGATGCGCGGCTTCCTCGGTGTCCCGGTGCGCATCCGCGAGCAGGCTTTCGGCAACCTGTACCTGGCCCAGAAGCGCGGTGGCGGTCAGTTCACCGATGACGACGAGGAGCTCATAACCGCGCTGTCCGCCGCAGCCGGCGTCGCGATCGAGAATGCCCGACTGTACGCGCAGATGCGCCGACGCCAGCGCTGGCTGGAGGCGGCGGCGGAGATCACGGCCGTGCTGCTCGGCGAGGTCAACCGCACGGCGGCGCTACGGCTGGTCGCCTGTCACGCTCGCGAGGTCGCCGAGGCCGACATCGCGCTCGTGACGGTCTACGACGAGGCGAACGATGCGCTCACGGTGGAGGTCGCGGCAGGGAGAGCGCCGGCCGGCTTGGTGGGCGCCACGGTGCATGCCTCGCGCAGTGACTTCGGCAGCGTACTCGCCGACCGGCGCATCGTCGTGGTGGAAGACCTTGGAAAGGCGTCCGACTGGCCTGTACCGCTGGAGACCGGTACGGCGCTGCTGGTGCCGCTCGCGGCAGGTGGGGAGACGCTGGGAGCGCTGGCGGTGGCCTACCGGCGCGGCAGCGTGGCGTTCGCCGAAGACCCGGACATCGCCCTGGTCGAGACGTTCGCCGGACAGGCCGCGCTGGCGCTGGAGCGGTCCCGGGCCCAGGACGAGCGGGAAATGCTGGCGGTACTCGGTGACCGGGAACGGATCGCCCGTGACCTGCACGACGTGGTGATCCAGCGGCTGTTCGCGGCCGGGATGCAGTTGCAGGGTGCGGCGCGCCAGTCGGTACGGCCCGAGGTCAGCGCGCGCATCGACGGCGTCGTCGACGATCTGGACACCACGATCCGCGACATTCGCGAGGCGATCTTCGAACTGCGCACGAGCGACAAGGGCGATCTGCGCCGTGCGATTCGAGCCGTGGCCGACGAGGCCCACGCACCCCTCGGCTTCCGCCCGCATCTGACGCTGGAGGGGCCGCTCGACAGTGCCGTACCCGAGTCTGTCCGCCCGGCCGTACTCGCGGTGCTGCGCGAGGCGCTGTCCAACGTCGCCCGCCACGCCCGTGCCGGCGCTGTCGAAGTAAGCGTCCGGATGGACGATGGTCGGCTGGTTCTGACCGTCATCGACGACGGTGTCGGGATCGGGTTCGGGATCGGCGAGGTTGCCGACGGTGGTGCGGTCGACGGTGGTGCGGTCGACGGTGCGGCGGACCGGGCGACCGGGGGACTGCTCAACATGCGCCGGCGCGCCGAGGAGTTGGGCGGCGCGTTCATGATCGGGCCTGCCCGGCCACGAGGAACGGTCCTCACGTGGAGCACGCCGGTTTGAGCCGTCGTCGCGCCGCTGGAGCCGGGTTCCTTCGGTTCTCGTCTTGCCTCGCCGCCTGGCTCTAACCTTTGTCCAGCAGTCTTGCGGCCAGTACGGCGGCCTGGGTGCGCCGCTCCATGCCCAGCTTGGCCAGCAGGCTCGATACGTAGTTCTTGATTGTCTTTTCCGACAGGAACATCCGCTGCGCGATCTCCCGGTTGGTCAGTCCCTCTGCGACCAGGGACAGGATGCGCCGCTCCTGCTCGGTCAGCCCCTTGAGCTCGTCGGGCTGTTCCGGGCCGCGGCGGATGCGGTCGAGTACCCGGGCGGTCACGGCCGGATCCAGTAGCGACTGGCCGGCGGCGACCCGGCGCACGGCGTCGACCAGGTCGGTACCTTTGATTTGTTTGAGCACGTAGCCGGCGGCGCCGGCCATGATGGCCGCGAACAGCGCCTCGTCGTCTTCGAACGACGTGAGGATCAGCGCCTGGATCGTCGGGTCGACCGAGCGGATTTCCCGGCACACGTCGATGCCGGTGCCGTCCGGCAGCCGGGCGTCGAGGACCGCGACCTGCGGGCGTAGCGCCGGGATCCGGTGCCCTGCATCGACGGCCGAACCAGACTCGCCAACGACCACGAGGTCGCCCTCGGCTTCCAGGAGATCGCGCAGGCCACGGCGGACGACCTCGTGGTCGTCGAGCAGATAAACCCGGATCATCTCCCGTTTGTACCCGATGCCGGTCGGACCCCGGGAGGCCGAAGGTCCCGAACCGGAGCCGTATGTCTGCCCGGCCGGTTTCCAGTCGGGGTATCCGGCCGGGTTTCGAGCCGGTCGCCGGCCGGCTTTCCGCCAGTGACCGGAGTAGGGACGGCCGTCCTGTGCTGCTCGGGCCCAACGGCCCTGGAGCGGAAGCGATGCGGGCGGCACAGTAGGCGGAGAGGACAGCGGGGCGAAACTGCGGGGCAGACAGCAGGGCAAACGGTGGTGCCAACAGAAGGTGGGCAACGAAGGGGGCCGCGATGCCCGCCCGTACCGCGCCGTGGATTTGCGCCGGTCAGTCGTGACCCATGGGAGGGGTGAAGCCGTGAGCTGGTTGGCTCCGACGGACTTCGACGCCGTGCTCGAAGCAGCGACCCCGGCCCCGTCGATACTCGACAGCCAGCCCTGGCGCTTCCGATTGGGCCCGACCGAGATCGATTTGTTGGTCGACGCTGACCGGCGCCTACCGGCTGCCGGGGCGTCGGGCCGGGCATCCCCGGACTGGGCTTCCTCGGACTGGGCATCCTCGGACTGGGCTTCCTCGCGCTGGGCTTCCTCGGGTTGGGCATCCCGACTGGCGTGCGGCGCCGCCCTGTTCAACCTTCGGGTGGCGCTGGCCGTACGTGACAGAGCCGTGATGGTCCGACTGCAGCCGGACCGCACCAGGCCGGAGCTGCTGGCCAGGCTCACTCCCGACGCGCCACGCCCGCCCACGCCTACCGAGGTCCGTCTGTACCGTGCGATCCCGCGCCAGCACAGCGACCGCACGTCGTTTCTGGACAGGCCGGTACCCGTCGAGGTCCGTGCCGAGTTGCTCGCCGCCGCCCGGGCCGAGCACGCGTGGCTCGATCTGCTCATCGGACCCGCCGCCGTCCAGGCGACTGCCGGACTCGTCCAGACCGCCGGCGAGATACTCGACCGCGACGCCGGCTACCGCGCGGGGATGTTGGAGCGCAGGCGTGCGGAGCCGGCCGCCGCCCAAATGAAGCCGGTGGACGGGGTACCGGCCTCGGCCGGTGGCCCGGCGCCTCGGTCGTATGAGATGCCGCCTGGACGGGACTTCGGTAGCGAGGAGTTCTCGGCCGGTTTTCTGGGCGGTTTTCTAGACGAATTGCCGGCCGGTATTCCGGGTGAACTGCCGAGCGTGTTGCCCAGCGGTTTGCCGAGCCGCCGGGAGGTCGAGCGTGAGCCGCTCATCGCGGTGCTCGGAGGCAGCGGTGACTGGCCCGCGGATCAGGTACAGGCAGGTCAGGCATTGCAGCGAGTCCTGCTGACAGCCACCGATCTGGGCCTCGCCGCGTCCATGTTCTCCCAGCCGATCGAAGTGGCCTCGGTTCGGGAGCAGTTGCGCCTCGCGTTGGGCCGCCACGCCGCACCCCAGATGTTGATCCGTTTCGGGTACGCGACGCCGACACCGCCCGGCCCACGAAGCCCCGTTGTGGACCGGGTTGTCGGATAGGACGTACTCCTCGGCGGGGAACTCGGCGGGGAACTCAGCGGAGGAGCTCAGCGGAGAAATGAGGTGACGGTTGTGGAGTCCCCCAAAGTCAGGGATGTCATGACCAACCCGGTGGTGGCGGTGCGTGAGCATGCCGACTACAAGGAGATCGTGGACGCCCTCGCCGTGTACGGCGTGAGCGCCGTACCGGTTCTCGACGAGGACGATCGGGTCGTCGGTGTGGTGTCGGAGGCGGACCTGTTGCCGAAGGTGGAGTTCGCCGGCGACGACCCACGGGCGCGGCTGTTCGAGCGCAGTCGCCGGCGTACGGCCAGAGCCAAAGCCGCGGGTGACACGGCCGCGGAGTTGATGAGCAGCCCGGCCATCATGACCGCTCCCGACGCTTCCATCGTGGAGGCGGCGCGGCTGATGGAGACCGAGCGGGTCAAGCGCCTGCCGGTGGTGGGCGACGAGGGCCGGCTCGCCGGGATCGTCACCCGCCGCGATCTGCTGCGGGTGTACCTGCGGCCGGACGCCGCGATTGCCGAGGACGTGATGACGGAAGTGTTCGACAAGGCACTCGGCATCGGGCGACCGGAGATCCGTGTCGAGGTCGTCGACGGGGTGGTCACGCTGTCGGGAAAGGTTGAACGCCGCAGCGCGGCGCAGCTCGCCGTCCATCTCACCCGCGCGGTGACCGGCGTCGTGGATGTGGTGGACGAGTTGACCTACCGGCACGACGACACGGCGGACCTGAGCACGCGGTACGTCTTCGAATCGGGACTGTGAGCCGCTCCGGTCCAACCTGGACCCCGGCCTCGGGGGCGACCGCCTGGCGCTGAACGCGAAAGAGTCACAGCGACCGCTCTCGGGGGGCACTTCGGCCCTGACCGGCGCACGTGCGCCGTGGTCGGATGGAGATGACCGACTGGATGCTCCCGGGAGCGGTGATGGAAACCGCGTACGACCTGTTGGCCGCCCAACCTTTCCTGGCCGGGCTGTCCGACCCTCACCTGCGCCTGTTGTCGTACACGGCCAGCCGGTCGGTGCTCCACGCCGGCAGCCGGGTGTTCTCCGAAGGCAGCCGGGCCGACCGGTTCTGGCTCATCACGCGGGGTCAGGTCGACCTGGACACGTACGTGCCCGGGCGGGGCAACGTGGTCGTGGAGTCCCTGGGCGCGGGCGCGGTACTCGGCTGGTCGTGGTTGTTCCCGCCGTACCGTTGGCACTTCGGCGCGTTCGCGGTCGAGACGACGTTCGCGGTTACTCTGGACGCGTTCGGGGTGCGCCGGCTCTGCGATCAGGACCACGAACTCGGGTACCAGCTGACAAGGCGGTTCATGCAGGTGGTCGTGGACCGGCTGCAGGCGACGCGAATGCGGCTGCTCGACCTGCAGACGGTGCCGTCCGGGTCATGACCGCTCCCGACCGTGACCGCTGCGGGCCGGATGATTCACCGCTTCCCGCCATCAGTGGTTCGGTCACGCGTGCGGGCGATGAGCACCGGGCAGTCGGCGTGGTGCAGCAGTTGCTGGCTGACCGAGCCGAGCAGCAGACCGGTGAAGCCCCCGTGACTGCGGGCACCCACCACGACCAGTTGCGCGTGGCGCGACCGCTCGATGAGCACCGCCGCCGCGCCACCCAGGACCACCGCGTGACCGACGGTGACCTCCGGGTACTTCTGGCGCCAATGGGCCGTCTGATGGATCAGGATCTGGCGCAGATCCGCGCCGACCTTGTCGACGTCGTACCCGAACGGTGGCCCGACGCCGGTCCAGGGCGAGAGCGGCGCGGTGTAGGTGGTGACCGCTACCAGTTCGGCGTGACGGCGCAGCGCCGTCTCCTCGAATGCCGCACCGAGGGCCGCCTGCGCCGCCGGCGATTCGTCGACCCCCACCACAACCGGGCCGATGGCGGTGTTGCCACGTCCGCGTACGACGGCCACGGAGCACGGAGCGTGGGTGGCGACATGGGTACTGACGGAGCCCAGCAACAGGCCGGTGAACCCGCCGCGACCGCGGTTACCGACGACCACCAGCCCGGCGTCGCGGGCCGACGTGAGCAGGGCCGGGGCTGCGGAGCCGGCGACAGGAGCGCCACGTACGTCCGTCGTTATCGCCCGGGCCTGCACCACCGCGTCGTCGGCGATCTCCGTCGCCCGCCGCTCCGCGGCCCGTTGCGCTTCACCGTGGGCGGCGAGATGGACACCCGACATGCGCCAGTGATAGGCCACCAGTACCCGTAGCTCGACCTCGCGCAGCCATGCCTCGGTTGCGGCCCACTTGAGCGCGGCGGTACCCGGCGCCGACCCGTCGACGCCGACGACCACCGGTGTCCTGGCACCTTCTACCCGTCCATCATCTACCCGTGCGTCGCCCGGATCCTCGGTCGTTCGGAACCTCAGTCGCTCGGGTACTTGGCGAGGATCTCCCTGAGCCGGGCCACGAAGCGCAGCGACTCGTCATGGTCGCGCTGCCAGATGTTGCGGCCGAAGATCAGTCCGGTGGCGCCGGCCTCCATCGCCTCGCGGGCCTTCTCGAGCATGGCCTGGTCACCAGCCTTCTCCCCGCCGGAGATGAGTACCAGTGTGCGGTTGGCCGACCGTACGACCGCTTCGACGGCCTGCTGCGGGGTGAACTCGGTGTCGTAGTCGCCGGGTACACCGCCGCGCTTGTCCGGTCGGGGAAAGTTCACCTTGACGACGTCCGCGCCGAGTTCGCTCGCCGTCCGGGCGGCGTAGTCGACAGCGTAGAACGAATCCTTACCGCCCTTGGTGTCGATCGCCTCGCCGCGCGGGTACGCCCAAACGACCAGCGGCATGCCGAGGCGGTACGCCTCCTCGCGAACAACCCGCAACTGGGCGAAGTCCTGATCCTGTGCGGGTGTGCCGACGTAGAGGGTGTAGCCGACAGCATCGGCGCCCAGCCGTGCGGCGTCGGAGACGCTCGCGTGCAGCGGCGAGAGTGCCCGCGCGTCAGACGGGATCTCGGTCTTGCCGTTGAGCTTGAGGATCAGCGGCACCTCGCCGGCGTAGTCCCAGTAGAACTTCTCGGCCAGGCCGATCTGGAGAGCGATGCCGTTGAAGCCTCCCTCGACGGCCAGCCTGATGATGTAGCCGGGGTCGCTCGCGGCGGGGTTGGCGAAGAAGTCGCGCGGCCCGTGTTCCAGGCCCTGGTCGTAGGGCAGGAAGAGGGCCTTGCCGTTGCCGAGGCCGTGCTTGTACAGGATCCGGTGCAGGCGGGCCTTCTTGCCCGTGTTGAGTCCGATCTCGGCGAGACGAGGTCGATGGGTCATGCTTGCCCCCTATTCACGATGTCCGTTCAGGTCCGTCTGGATATGCAGGAGCAGAGCGGGTACGGGCGATCAGGACCGGGCAGTCGGCGTGAAGGATCAACTGCAGTCCGACCGAACCGAGTAGCGAGCCGAGGGCGCATCCATGGCGGCTACCGACGACCACCAGTTGCGCGTGCCGCGACCAGGAGGTCAGTACGGCACCGGGGCTTCCTCTGCCGACGGCGTACTCGACCTGTACGTCCGGGTACTTGTCGCGCCAACCGGCGACGTGGCTCAGCAGTGCCGCTGCCAGCTCAGCCCTGATCTGGCTCGTGTCGTAATCCACGGGCGGTGTACCCATGGTCCACGGTGGCATCGAGACCGTCGGCATCGAGACCGTTGGCATGGAGACGTCGTAGGCGAGTACCGCCATCAGCGCGCACCTTCGCCGGGCGGCTTCCTCGAACGCGACGCCGGTGGCGAAGTCGGCCGACGCGGAGCCGTCCACACCGACGACCACAGGGCCGGAGTCGTCATCGTCGCGGCCCCGGATCACCACCGTCACAGGGCAGGACGCCTGGGTGGCGACCTGCATGCTCACCGATCCGGCCTGCAGGCTGGCGAAGCCACCACCACCCCGGCTGCCGACGACCACCATGTCGGCTTCCTCGCTCGTCTCCAGGAGCACCGGCGCGGGTTCACCGGACACCGCCGCACCGTGGACGTGGGCACGTGGCGCGATGGTCCGAGCCTCCGCGACCGCCGCGTCCGCGATCGACTCGGCGAGGTCGCGCACGTACTCCTCGAAGGCGTGATTGCCCAGCAGGCTCGTCGCCAGCGTCCGCCAGTTGTACGCCACCACCACGGCCAACTCGACACCGCGGCGCTGGGCCTCCAGCGCCGCCCAGCGGAGTGCCGTGAGGCTCGGCGGAGAACCGTCGGTACCGACGACCATTCTTGCTGTATGCATATATCCCCCTCGGGCGCGGCGCTGGAGACGTCGTGTCCGGTGTCGCGGGGTTAAACGCTCATGGCCGGATCTGCGTCCCGTCGGCGTCGAGGCGCCACCACTTCCGTACTTTCCAGCCTCGACGCGCTGCCGGTGGGGCGACGGTGCCGTTGGACCCGACCGGGCCGGTCTTTGGTCACGGGTTGCTCCGCGCGGTGTACGACATCATCCGTGACATCGGCGATCATCCGTGACATCCGCGCCGCCGTCTTCGCCCTGCGCACGTCGGGCGGCGCCGGACCGGGCGGGTGAACGGGACCTTCGACCCTGTGCGATCGGCCGGGGGAGGCCGATGGTGGAGTTTGACCGAGCACTGAGACACAGCCCGACGGGAGGTGCATCATGTCGACGGTGAAGCGGTGGAAGGTTGACCTCCTGGTCAACGACGACGAGGGACGAACGTACGCCGAAGCGTGCCTACAGAGCGGCGACGACACGCGGCTGGTTGGGATTGGCCACGCCAAGCTGAATCCGACCGACCGCGACATCCCGGAGATCGGCGACGAACTCGCCGCCGCCCGGGCGTTGTGCGATCTGGGCCAGCGCCTTTTATTGGCGGCGGCGAGTGACATCGAGGCGGTCACCCACGAGCCGGTGCATCTGAACCGCTGAGGCGGCGATGCGGGGAGCGGTCACAGGTCAGTCCTTCACGGTCTGGCCCTTTCCGATGACCACGATGCCGTTGTCGGAGACCATGTAGCGGGTGCGGTCGCGCTCCAGGTCGACGCCGATCTCCGCGCCTTCGGGGACGACGACGTTCTTGTCGATGATGGCGTTGCGGATCACGGCGTTCCGGCCGATGTCGACGCCCTCCATGATCACGGAGCCCTCGACGTGCGCCCAGGAGTGCACGTGCACGTTCGGTGAGATGATCGAGTTCTCCACGAGCGAGCCGGAGATCACCGCGCCGGGGGACACCATGGATCCGATGGCCCGCCCCACCCGCTCCTGCCATCCGTGCACGAACTTCGCCGGTGGCCACGGCCGGTTCTCGGTGTAGATCGGCCACTCGTAGTTGTAGAGGTTGAAGATGGGGTGGATCGCGATGAGATCCATGTGGGCGTCGTAGAAGGAGTCCAGCGTTCCGACGTCACGCCAGTACCCCCTGTCCCGTTCGACGCTGCCGGGCACCTTGTTGTCGCGGAAGTCGTAGACATTGGCGTCGCCGCGTTCCACGAACATCGGGATGATGTTGCCGCCCATGTCGTGCTTGCTGCTGATGTCCTGGGCGTCGCGGGCGAGCGCGTCGAGCAGCGCCTGGGTGGTGAAGACGTAGTTCCCCATCGACGCGTAGATCTCGTCTGGCGAGTCGGGCAGCCCCTGGGCGTCCTTCGGTTTCTCGCGGAACGCCCGGATCCGCCGGCCGTCCTCGGCCACGTCGATGACGCCGAGTTGGTCGGCCATGGACAGCGGCTGGCGGATCGCCGCGACCGTGGCGCCGGCTCCGGAGGCGATGTGATCCTCGACCATCTGCCGCGGGTCCATCCGGTAGATGTGGTCCGCGCCGAACACGATCACGTAGTCCGGGCTCTCGTCGTAGATCAGGTTGAGGCTCTGGTAGATCGCGTCGGCGGAGCCGGCGAACCATCGTGGCCCGAGCCGCTGCTGCGCGGGCACCGGCGTGACGTAGTTGCCCAGCAGGTTGGACATCCGCCAGGTCTTGGTGATGTGCCGGTCGAGCGAGTGCGACTTGTACTGCGTCAGCACGACGATCTGCAGATAGCCGCCGTTGACAAGATTGGACAATGCGAAATCGACCAGGCGGTACATGCCCCCGAAGGGGACGGCGGGCTTCGCGCGGTCGGCGGTCAACGGCATCAGACGCTTACCCTCACCACCGGCGAGGACGATAGCGAGGACCTTGGGAGCCATACATCCGACGCTAACGATCAGAACCGCCCGGCACCAGCCGCGGGTGACAGTAATCGGGCTAAGGTGCGCGTGTGGCCGACTCTTCACCGCGTACGGACAGCCTTCGCGTCGATTTCTTCACCCGGGAGTACCCGCCGGAGGTCTACGGCGGCGCCGGCGTGCACGTCGAGTACCTCGCCCGGGAGCTGCGCCGCCTGACCGAGGTGCGCGTCCACTGCTTCGGGGCACCCAGGCGGGAGGCGGGGGTGACCGCATACCTCGACCCGCCGGGGTTGGCGGGTGCGAACCCGGCGCTGCGCACCATGGGCGTCGACCTGGAGATGGCAGCGGGGGCCGCCGGGGCGGATGTCGTGCACAGCCACACGTGGTACGCCAACCTCGCCGGTCACGTGGCCAAGCTGCTGCACGGGGTGCCGCACGTCGTGACCACGCACAGCCTGGAGCCGCTGCGGCCGTGGAAGGCCGAGCAGCTCGGCGGCGGATATGCCTTGTCGTCGTGGTGCGAGCGCACGGCGGTGGAGGCGGCGGACGCGGTGATCGCCGTGTCGGAGGGTATGAAGCGCGACGTCCTGACCGCCTACCCGGCGGTGGACCCGGAGCGGGTACGGGTCGTGCACAACGGGATCGACACCGAGCAGTACGCGCCGGACCGGGGCACGGACGTGCTGGAGCGGCTCGGGATCGATCCGGGGCGGCCCAGCGTGGTCTACGTCGGGCGGATCACGCGGCAGAAGGGCCTGCCGTACCTGCTGCGGGCGGCGCGGTCGTTGCCGCCGGGGGTGCAACTGGTGCTGTTGGCGGGCGCTCCCGACACCCCGGAGATCGCCGCTGAGGTGGAGGCGCTCGCCGCCGAGCTGCGATCCACCCGCGAAGGTGTGGTCTGGGTGCAGGCGATGCTGCCCAAGGACGAGGTCATCCAGGTCCTGACGCACGCCGCGGTGTTCGTCTGCCCGTCGATCTATGAGCCGATGGGCATCGTCAACCTCGAGGCAATGGCGTGCGAGACCGCCGTTGTCGCGACCGCGACGGGCGGCATCCCGGAGGTGGTCGAGGACGGGGTGACCGGGCTGCTGGTGCCGATCGAACAGGCCGCCGACGGTAGCGGCACCCCGCGCGATCCCGACCGCTTCGTCGCCGACCTGGCCTCGGCGATCACGCGGCTACTCGAGGATCCCGACCGTGCCGCGGAGATGGGGCGCGCGGGCCGACACCGCGCCGTGGAGCATTTCTCGTGGGCGTCCATCGCCGAGCGCACCATGCAGGTGTACCGGTCCGTCCTCGACCCGGGCTGAACTCGGCGTTACTCGGCCAACTCGGCGGCGGGTTGATCTGTAGCGGCTTGATCGGCGGCGGCTTGATCGGTAGCGGGGCGCAGCCAGAGCGCGCCCAGCGGCGGGATCCGCAGCGACGCCGACGCGGGCAGGCCGTGCCACGGGACGTTCTCGGCGTGCACGGTGCCGAGGTTGCCGACGCCGGAGCCGCCGTAGACGTCCGCGTCGGTGTTGACGCTCTCCGCCCAGGTGCCGGCCCGGGGCAGCCCGATGCGGTACCCCTCGTGCGGTACGGCCGCAAAGTTGACCACGCAGACCAGCGGCGATCCGTCCGGAGCGAGACGGACGAACGAGAACGTGTTGTGCGCGGAGTCCTCCGCGCTGATCCAGCGGAAGCCGGCCGGGCTGGTGTCCTGCGTCCACAGCGCCGGGGTGGCGCGGTAGACCGCGTTGAGATCGTGGACGAGGCGCTGCACGCCGGCACGGGCCGGGTCTTCCAGCAGGCCCCAGTCCAGCCCGCGCTCCTCGCTCCACTCCCGGTCATCGCCGAGTTCGGAGCCCATGAACAGCAGTTGCTTGCCGGGGTGTGCCCACATGAAGGCCAGCAGGGCGCGCACGTTGGCCAGTTTCTGCCAGAGGTCGCCGGGCATCTTGCCGACCAGTGACCCCTTGCCGTGTACCACCTCGTCGTGGCTGATCGGCAGCACGTAGTTCTCGCTCCACGCGTACACGGTCGAGAAGGTCATCTGGTGGTGGTGCCACTGCCGGTGGATCGGCTCCTTGCTCAGGTAGGCGAGGGTGTCGTTCATCCAGCCCATGTTCCATTTGAAGCCGAAGCCGAGGCCCTGCAGGTGCGTCGGTCGGGTCACGCCCGGCCAGGCGGTGGACTCCTCGGCGATCGTCACGACCGCGGGGTTGTGCTTGTAGACGGTCGCGTTCATCTCCTGCAGGAACGTGATCGCGTCGAGGTTCTCCCGGCCGCCGTACTGGTTGGGCGTCCACTGGCCGTGCTCGCGGGAGTAGTCCAGGTAGAGCATCGAGGCGACCGCGTCGACCCGCAGCCCGTCGATGTGGAACTCCCCGCACCAGTAGAGGGCGTTGGCCACGAGGAAGTTACGCACCTCGCGACGGCCGTAGTCGAAGATGTACGTACCCCAGTCGGGGTGCTCGCCGCGCAGCGGGTCGGCGTTCTCGTACAGCGGCGTGCCGTCGAACCGGCCGAGGGCCCACTCGTCGCGCGGGAAGTGCGCGGGCACCCAGTCCACGATGACGCCGATGCCGGCCTGGTGCAGCCGGTCGACCAGGTAGCGGAACTCGTCGGGGTCGCCGAAGCGCGCCGTGGGCGCGTAGTAGCCGGTGACCTGGTAGCCCCACGAGCCACCGAAGGGGTGCTCCATCACCGGCATGAACTCCACGTGGGTGAAGCCCATCTCGGTGACGTAGTCGGTGAGCTGGTCGGCCAGTTCCGTGTACGACAGCCCCGGCCGCCACGAGCCGAGATGCACCTCGTAGGTGCTCATCGGCTCCACGTGCGGCTGGCTCTTCGCCCGCCGGGCGAGCCACTCGGCGTCCTTCCAGTCGTACTGCGACTCGAAGATCACCGAGGCGGTGTGCGGCGGCACCTCGGTCCGCTGGGCGAGCGGGTCCGCCTTCTCCCGCCAGACACCGTCACGGCCGAGGATGCGGTACTTGTACCGCTGCCCGACGGCGGCTTCCGGCACGAAGATCTCCCAGACACCGCTGCTGCCCAGCGATCGCATCGGCCACCCCTCGTGCGGGCCCCAGCCGGCGAAGTCGCCGACAACCCGGACGCCGCGGGCGTTCGGCGCCCAGACGGCGAACGCGGCCCCACTGTCGTCGCGAGGATGGGCGCCCAGCACGTCCCACAGCCGCTCGTGGCGGCCTTCACCGATCAGGTGCAGATCGAGCTCGCCGACCGTGGGCGGGTGACGATAGGGGTCGTCGTGCACCGCGCCGTCGACCTCGATGCGGTAGTCGGGCACCCAGCCGGGCAGGGTGGCCTCGAAGACGCCTTCGGGGTGCAGCCGCTTCATCGGGTACCGCTTCAAACCGTCCCCGGTCTCCACGACCACCGCCACGACCATGGCGCCGCGCCGCAGCGTCCGGATCACCGTGTGGTCATCCTGCGGATGCGCGCCGAGTACGGCATGGGGGTCGTGTACTTCGCCGCTGATCAGCTGTTCCATTCCACGTCCTTTGAGGGGGCCGGGTCTTGAGACGGCACAGTTTCGGGGGCGGCCTGACGGAGAGGAGGCTAGCCGACGATCCGTTCGATAGCTTGCAACGGTATCCGCAGCCAGTTCGGGCGGTGGCGGGCCTCGTACGCCACCTCGTAGACGGCCTTGTCCAGTTCGTACGCGCAGAGCAGCGCCTGCTGGTCGCGCGGGTCGAAGCCAGCGGTGTGCGCGTACCCGTCGCAGAACGCCGTCCGGTTGCGGTCGATCCACTCCCGCGCGCGGTGCGCCAGTTGCGTGTTGTCCGGCTCCTCGACGAGAAGCTGGTAGGCCGCGTACTCGTACGAGCGCAGCATGCCGGCGACGTCGCGGAGCGGGGTGTCGGGGCGGCGCCGCTCCTTCACGGGTTGGCCCGGCTCGCCCTCGAAGTCGATCAGCAGCCACGCCTCCGGCGTACGCAGCACCTGGCCCAGGTGCAGGTCGCCATGGATGCGCTGCACGGTGACCTCGGCCCCGCCGGCCTCCCGGAACTTCGCCGCGATCGCGGGCACGTACGGGGAAAGCTCGGGCACCGAGCCCGCCGCGTCGGCGAGGCGGTTGATCATGGCATCGGTCGGCGGCGGCGCCGTCCACGTGCCCAGCTCCTTGGCCAGCGCGCGGTGGACCGTGGCGACGGCCTCGCCGAGCCGGGACGACTCGGCTGCGAAGTCGCCGCCC
>JAOPWA010000144.1 GCA_025965915.1 Dactylosporangium sp.
TCAACGTCCGTCGCCATGACAGGACCTTCCTTTCGATCAGGCGCAGGATGCCGTCGGAGACGAACCCGAATGTGCCGTAGACGATGAGGCCGACCACGATCACGTCGGTCTGCGCGTAGTTCTGTGCCTGGAACATCAGGTAGCCGATGCCGCTGGTGGCGTTGATCTGTTCGAGGACCACCAGGGAGAGCCAGGAGCCGGTGACGGCGAGCCGCAGGCCGATGAAGACCCCGGGCAGCGCGCCGGGCAGCACCACCCTGCGGATGAAGCGCAGCCGGGTCAGGCCCACCGTCTCGGCCAGCTCGACGTACCGGCTGTCGATCGAGGTCAGACCGGCGTAGGTCTGGATGTAGAGCGTGATCGTGACGACGAGGGCGATGATGACGACCTTGAACGCCTCGCCGATGCCGAGCCAGAGGATCATGAGCGGGATCAGGCCGAGCGTCGGCACGGCGCGCTGCACCTGTATCCAGCCGTCGACGACGGCCTCGCCGAGACGGCTGAGCCCGGCGATGAGCGCCAGGGAGACGCCCACCACCGCGCCGAGCGCGAAGCCGAGCGCGGCGCGTCGCAGTGACACGGCGAGGCTGTCCTGCAGTGTGCCGGCGTCGATGAGCCGGCCGACGGTGCCCACGACCGTCCACGGTGCCGGCAGGACGCGCGGGTCGAGCAGGCCGGCCGCGGATGCCGCGAGCCACGTCACGAGCAGCAGGAGTGGCCCGAGCACCCGGCCGTACGGGATCGGCCGGCCGAGGCTGAGGCGGCGCCGGGACGGCGCGACCGTGACGGTCGGCTGCCGTACCGGCCGCGGGGCTGCCCGGGGTGTGAGGGTGGGCGCCGATACCGCGGCGAGGTCGCCGGTGCGAAGGTCGGTCACGGCCTACTCCTGGTAGCTCGCGGGGGCGGCCTCGGCCGCCACCTTCTCGAATCGGCGGTCGAACAGGTCGGCCGCCTTGACCTTCGGGATGAAGCCCCCGGCGGCGAGCAGGTCGGCGGTCTCCTGCTCCCACGCGATCGCCTTGTCCCAGCTCTGCGGATATGTTGGCCTGTTCGTGCTCGCCACGACCCGCTGCGCGTCGGTCCGGTTCAGCTGCTGGTCCTTGACGTAGTAGAGGTCGGTCCAGTTCTCCCGGTTCTCCCAGGCCCACACGGCGCCCTGCACCCAGAACGGGATGAACGCCCGCACCGCCGCGGCCTTGGCCGGGTCGCTCAGCACGTCGGCCGGGGACCAGAGGATGGACAGGTAGTCCACCGCGTGCATCTCGATGGCCTTGGCCCCGTCGCCGGCGAACTGGTTGATGTACTTGGTGAGGTTGGGCTCGCCGAGCGGCGCGGCGTCGACCTGCCGGCTCTGCAGTGCGGTGTAGAACTGGTTGCTGGTCAGCGCTACGAGCGTCACGTCACGCTTGTCCAGGCCGAATTCCTTGAGTGTGCGCAGCACAACGACGCCCTGCGCCTGCCCCTGGGAGAAGGCGATCTTCTTACCCTTCAGGTCGGACAGCGACGAGATCGACGAACCGGGCGCCGTTGCGTACTTGTAGATCGGTACCGTAACCGTCTGCACCGCCACGATCTTCGCGTCGTAGTTGATGGCGCGGGCCTGGATGGGCGGTACCCCGGCGTTGTTGGCGATGTCGATGGAGTGGGCGCGGAATCCCTGGATGATGTCCGGCCCCGCGCCCAGGTTCGGCCAGTCCTTGACCTGGAACGGCAGCTTGCCCAGCAGACCCGCGCCTTCGAGCTGTTTCTGGCTGGAGTGGATGGAGATGGACAGCGCCGTCTTCGGGTCGACCGCGGTGGGCAGGGGAGCGGCGGCGGCGAGGCGGGTGGCGGGTTCGTCACGTGCGCAGCCGGCCAGCCCGGCGACGGCGGCGCCGGTCAGCGCGCCGAGGAAGGTGCGCCGGTGCAGCACCGGGGCGGAAGGAAGCGGTAAGGGCACGACTATCTCCTGTCGTGTCGAGCCGGGATCGTGCGGACGTGCGGGATCCCCGGCGGAGGCTGCGTGGGTCGAAAAACAACCAGCGGCGGTGGGCGTACGCGGCAGCGCACGCCGGGAACGAGACGACCGTGCGCGACCCCGGTGGCACAGCGGTGTGCGCGGGCGGGCACGTCGATGAGAGAGGGAGCCGGAAGGCACGCCGAACGCGGGCCGTGCATCCGGCTGCGGGTCAGCGTCGGGCGAATCAGCGATCGCCGAGGTCTCCCGCGGGCGCCCGGGGGAGGGACGCCCGGAATCCGCGACGCGTCAACAGGTGCTGCTGCACACCCGCTGATAGTCGACGAAGCGGCGCCGGATGAGGCGCTGGCTTCTATCCATGTCGTCAATCTATCGGCGCTGATGTCGTGTGGAACAGGGGTCTGTGACCTAACCCACTAATCCCGATAGGTTTAGTAGGGTAATGCCTTCCGGTCAGTCGAGTGTGTTAGCTGGTCGCCCCGAACCAGCGCCCCGATGCGTCCGCGTACCCGAGACGCCCGCCGACGCGTGGCTCGGCCCTGTCCCGACACCTTCCGAGGAAAACGTTCACGGCGCTGGACAACCAGCGGGTCGAAATCATCAGCCGGTTGTGGGCCGGTCGTAATGAGGTGGCTGCGGTT